>CANPWJ010000237.1 GCA_947584035.1 uncultured Acetatifactor sp.
TATGACGCTCCTGCGCCCGGAGACCCGGTATGGAAACTCCCGCTTTGACTTCTATCTGGAAGAAGGAGAGGGGGAGGAGAGACAGCGCGTATTTCTGGAGGTCAAGGGAGTGACGCTGGAGGAGGACGGTGTGGTCCGGTTCCCGGACGCGCCCTCGGAGCGTGCCGTAAAGCATGTGGAGGAGCTGATCCGGGCAAAGGAGGACGGGTACCGGGTGTTTGTCTGCTTTGTGGTGCAGATGGAAGGGGCTCGGTATGTGGCTCCCAATGCGGCCACCCATGAGGCGTTCGCCAGAGCGCTGCTGCGGGCCAAAGAGCAGGGAGTAGAGATCGTGGCATACGATTGCAGGGTGACGCCGGAAAGCCTGGACATCCGGGAGGCGCTTCCGGTGTATCTGCCGGGCGATAAGGCCGGGATCCCCCGGCCGCTCCTCGACTGGTACGACGGGAACCGGCGCATCCTTCCCTGGCGGGAGGATCCCACGCCTTACCGCGTGTGGGTGTCGGAGATCATGCTGCAGCAGACCAGGGTGGAGGCGGTGAAGCCTTACTTTGAGCGGTTTATGAAAGCGCTGCCGGATATCGGAAGCCTTGCGGGAGCGGAGGAGGAAGAGCTTCTGAAGCTGTGGGAAGGGCTGGGCTACTACAACCGTGTGCGCAACCTGCAGAAGGCAGCCGTCCAGATCCAGGAGGAGTACGGGGGGAGGATGCCCTCCGATTATGAGGAGCTCCTTCGGCTGAAGGGGATCGGCAGCTACACGGCGGGTGCCATCTCCTCCATCGCCTACGGGGAGAAAAACCCGGCGGTGGACGGAAACGTCCTGCGGGTGCTCTCCCGGGTCTGCGCGGACGACAGGCCCATATCGGACGCCAGGGTGAAAGCCGCTGTGGAGCGGGAGGTCCGGCGTATCCTGCCGGACGACAGGCCGGGAGATTTCAACCAGGCGATGATGGAGCTGGGAGCCTGTGTGTGCGTCCCGGGCGGGGCGCCGCACTGTGGGGAGTGTCCGCTGGAGAGGATCTGCATGGCGCACGCCCTGGGAAGGGAGACGGAGTATCCAAAGAAGGAGCCGCCCAAGCCCAGGAGTGTGGAGGAAAAGACCGTTCTGGTCATACGGGACGCCGGGCGGGCGGCCATCCGGAAAAGGCCCGGGAAGGGGCTTCTGGCCGGAATGTATGAATTTCCTTCACTGAATGGTTTTCACACAGCCGAGGAAGTGGTACAATATTTGACAGAGAACGGTCTGCGGGCGCTCCGCGTCACACCGCTTCCGGATGCCAGGCATATCTTTTCCCACAGGGAATGGCATATGAAGGGGTATATGGTGCGTGTGGACGAGCTGGAGCGGGAGGAGCCCGGGGAGGCCATACGGGACTGGCTGTACATTGAGCCGTCGGAGACGGCGGCCCGCTATCCGATTCCCACGGCCTTTGAGGCTTATACGAAGTACCTGAATATCAAGCTGGGACAGGAGAAATTTGAATGAAACTTTTATCCATTGTGGTACCTTGCTACAATTCCGAGAATTACATGAGAAAGTGTGTGGAATCGCTGCTTCCCGGAGGGGAGGATGTGGAGATCCTGATCGTGGACGACGGCTCCACAAAGGACAGGACGGCGCAGATCGCCGACGAGTACGCGGCCGAATATCCCGGCATCGTGAGGGCTATCCACAAGGAGAACGGCGGGCACGGCTCCGCGGTGAACGCCGGAATAGAGAACGCCACAGGACTCTACTTCAAGGTGGTGGACAGCGACGACTGGGTGAAGGAGGACGCCTACCGACAGGTGCTCGCTGCCCTGCGGGAGCAGACAGGCACCGACAAGGTGCTGGATATGCTGATCTGCAATTTTGTGTATGACAAGGTGGGGGAGAAGCGCAAGAAGGTGATGCACTACCGTCATATCCTGCCCAAAGACACCCTGTTTACCTGGGAGGACTGCCATCATTTTATAAAGGGGCACTATATTCTGATGCATTCCGTCATCTTTCGGACGAAGCTTCTCAGGGACAATCAGATCCGGCTGCCGGAGCATACCTTCTATGTGGACAATCTGTACGTGTTTGAGCCGCTGCCCTACGTGAAGCAGATGTACTATCTGGATGTGAATTTTTACCGGTATTACATTGGGAGGGAGGATCAGTCGGTCAATGAGAGCGTTATGATCTCCCGCATCGATCAGCAGATCAAGGTCAACAAGCTGATGGTGGATTACCTGGTGGAGAAAAAGCCGGAGATCGTGGGGAACAAGCGCCTGTACCAGTACATGCGCAATTATCTGGAAATCATCACCACCGTTTCCTCCGTGCTGCTGATCCGCTCGGGCACCAGGGAGGCGCTCCAGAAGAAAAAGGAGCTCTGGCAGTACCTGAAGGGGAAGGACAGGCGTCTGTACAGCTATCTGCGCCACGGGATCATGGGCGGCGCCATGAATCTCCCGGGGCGGGGGGGACGGAAGCTCTCCGTGGAGGGGTACAAGATCTGTCGGAAGCTGTTTAAATTCAACTGATGTCCTTTATCCATTTTGATTACAAAACATTGGCTCGCAGGAACAGACGCGTTCCTGCGAGCCAATGCTTATGTCAGCCGATCTGAGGCCGGGTTCTTCTCTTTTCGCGGGCCATCTGAATGGTCACAAAGATGTCGTAGCGGTACACCACCGTGTACATAACTGCCGCCATGACAAACGCGGTCAGCACATCGAACATGGAATGCTGCTTGATGAGCACCGTAGCGGCGATGATGGAGGAGGACAGCAGGAGGGACGCGATGCGGACTCCCTTCTTTTTTTCAAAGGCCTTGCTCTTGATGATCGCGAAGTGCGCTCCCAGCGAGTTGTACACGTGAATGCTGGGCCACAGGTTTGTGGGAGTGTCCACCTTGTAGAGCGCCCCCAAAATGCCGGTGAACAGGTTGTCCCGGGGCATCACGGCCGGCCGCAGATGGTGGCCGTTGGGCCAGAGGGTGGAGATCACCAGAAAGATGGTCATGCCTGTAAAGAGAAAGATACAGGTCTTGTAATAGTCCTCTTTATTTTTGAAAAAGAAATACAGCACTGTGACGGCCACGTAGGCAAACCACAAAAAGTAGGGGATGACGAACAACTCGCAGAAGGGGATGTAGTCGTCCACGGCCATGTGGATGATCCGGTAGTGCCGGGGGGTATTTACCTCGAGATAATGAAACCAGGTCAGATAGATGACCCCGTAGAGCAGAAGCGGGATCCCGTGCCGGTAGGTGAGATAAAATTTTTTCAGGTTGCTTTTCATTTCAGAAAACATCTCCCTTTCAAAGCGCTTTTTTGTGCGCTCACGCTTAAGGAATACGGGCCGGCAGCGCCGGAACCGCACAACGATAAATGCTGTCCCTCGGTCAGGACATTTTTAATATAGCATGATTCCGAAAAAAATCAATGCTTTTTTACAAAACTTAAGCAATCTTAAAGAAATCTTTAGAAGTTTTCCGCCTTTTCATTCTGGTGTCATTGTGGTATAATGATTCTGCTGGCGCAGAATCGAAGCCGGTTCCACCGGCTTATCACCGCTTGCGCGGTGCATTATCCCAGGCAGCCCACCGCTTGCCCGGTAAATGC
>CANPWJ010000238.1 GCA_947584035.1 uncultured Acetatifactor sp.
AGCGGAGGCTCACGGTCTCGGACCGGATCGACCGCGTAGTCACCAACCGCTTCGCGGCGCTTCCCATCTTTGCGGTGGTTATGTTTATTGTATACTACATTTCCGTCACCACGGTCGGCACCTGGGTGACAGACTGGACGAACGACGGCCTCTTTGGCGACGGCTGGTTTCTGTTCGGAAACGGCAGAGAGGAATTTGACGCGGACAGCGAGGCGTTTTCCATAGCGGAGCAGGTGACAGCCGCCTATGAGAGCGGAGAGACCACCCTGACGCTGTACGACGGCGGGGGAGAGGTCTACGAAGCGTTTGACGGCGTGGAGCTCACGCCGGAGCTGGCGGCAGAGCAGCAGGCGGTTCTGAATTCCTTCGGGGAGGAGGGGCCGGATCCCGCGGATTACGGTCCCTGGGTGAACGGTGTTCCGGTGCTTCTGGAGAGCGGGCTGGACGCCATTGGCTGTGCGGACTGGCTGAAGGGGCTGATCCTGGACGGCATTGTAGCCGGAGTGGGCGCGGTGCTGGGCTTTGTCCCGCAGATGCTGGTGCTCTTTCTCTTCCTGGCCTTTCTGGAGGCGTGCGGCTATATGGCCCGGGTGGCCTTTATCATGGACCGGATCTTCCGGCGGTTCGGCCTGTCCGGGAAGTCCTTTATCCCCATGCTGATCGGCTCGGGCTGCGGCGTGCCGGGGGTCATGGCGTCCCGCACCATTGAGAACGAACGGGACCGCCGTATGACGGTTATGACCACCACCTTCATTCCCTGCGGGGCGAAGCTTCCCATTATCGCGCTGATTGCGGGGGCGTTCTTCGGAAATTCCGGCTGGGTTTCCGCCAGCGCGTATTTCGTGGGGATCGCGGCGGTGATCTGCTCCGGCGTCATCCTGAAAAAGACCCGTATGTTCGCGGGGGAGCCGGCGCCCTTCGTCATGGAGCTTCCCGCCTACCACATGCCCACGGTGGGAAATGTGCTGCGCAGCATGTGGGAGAGAGGCTGGTCCTTCATCAAGAAGGCCGGCACCATCATCCTGCTCTCCACCATCGTGGTATGGTTCACCACCTATTTTGGAGTGGTGGACGGCCAGTTCCGTATGCTGGAGGATGAGGAGATCGGCCACAGCATCCTGGCGGCCATCGGCTCCGCAGTGGCCTGGATCTTTGCGCCCCTGGGCTGGTGCAGCGCCGAGGGCGAAGGCTGGAAGATGGCGGTAGCGGCGCTCACCGGTCTGGTGGCAAAGGAGAATGTGGTGGGTACCTTCGGTATTCTCTTCGGCTTTGGAGAGGTGGCCGAGAACGGCACCCAGATCTGGGGAAATCTGGCCGCGGTGCTCACGCCTGTGGCGGCATACGGCTTTTTGGTGTTCAATCTGCTCTGCGCTCCCTGCTTCGCGGCTATGGGCGCGATCAAGCGGGAGATGAACAACGCCAGGTGGTTCTGGTTCGCCATCGGCTATCAGTGCGTGCTCGCGTATGCGGCGGCGTTTGTCATCTATCAGATCGGTATGCTGGTCACGTCCGGCGTGTTCGGGCTGGGGACGATCGTGGCCTTTGCGCTCCTGATCGGCTTTTTGTACCTGCTGTTTCGTCCCGGCCGGGAGAACGCGGGGGCCTGGGCGGATTCCAAGTCCCGAAAGCTGACCGCCGCGTAAGTCTGGCTGCCGCGCAAGCCCGGCCGAAGCGTAAGCCTGGTTGCCACGCAAACTCGACCGCAGCGTAAGTTTGACTGTCGCGTAAACTCGACCGTTGCGTAAACCCGGCTGCCACGCGAGTCCGATCACCGCGCGTGTCCCCGGAATGGATGGACTTTTGGGGACAGGTGTGGTAAAATAGTTCTGCCGCGTGGTGTATTTTACGAGAATCGGTTGCTCGCCCGAAAAATGCCGCTGGAGTGGCGTTTTTCGGGCGTTTTTTTGCGGTACGATCATTCTGCCGCGGTAAGGGATCGGATTTTCAGGACAGGACAAAGGTGCCGTCATGCGATACTTAGGAAACAAGACCAAGCTGCTCTCCTTCATCGAGGGCGTGATCGACAAATATCATATCGAGGGGGAGGTGTTCGCGGATCTCTTCGCGGGCACCGGCTCCGTGGGGGATTATTTTAAGGATCGCTACCGGGTGATCGCCAACGACTATATGGGATATTCCAGCGTGCTGTGCAGGGCGAAGCTTTTAAACTGGCGGCGGCCGCAGTTTCGCAGGTTCCGGAGCATCTACCGGGAGGATCCCTTTGCATGGCTGAACGGGAGGACCTACGAGCCCGGGGACGACTTCTTTCTCTACCGGAACTATACGCCGAGGGCGGGCCGGATGTACCTGACGGAGGAAAACGCCGCCCGGATCGACGGGATGCGGCTGGATATTGAGGACGCTTACCGGGCGGGAGCGCTGGAGGAGCGGGAGTACGCCTTTTTGCTGGCGTCGCTTATAGAGTCCGTCCTCAAGGTGTCCAACACCTCCGGGACCTATCAGGCGTACTTTAAGTTTTGGGAGCAGCGCGCCCTGAAGCCGTTTGTGCTGGAGCCGCTGGAGATGCACGTCTGCGGGCGGGAGCGGGAGCCCCACCGGCACAACCGGATCTACAACGAGGATGCCAATATGCTGGTACGCCGGATCTCCGGCGATATCGCGTATATCGATCCGCCCTACACCACCACCCAGTATACCAATTCCTATCATCTGCTGGAGACGATCGCCCGCTACGACGCCCCGGAGATCTTCGGAAAGACCGGGCGGAGGGTGAACCGGCAGTTTTCCGGCTATTCCAACCGGCAGCAGGCCATTGTGGAGTTTGAGGATCTGTTCCGCCAGCTGGACTTTGAGCATGTGCTGGTCAGCTACAGCAACCAGTCCATCGTGCCGCTGGAGGAGCTCCGCCAGCTGGCCGAACGGTTTGCCGTGGATCACCGGGTCCATGTGGAGACGTTTGACTACCGGGAATACGCTACCAACAATTTGAGTTACAAGGGGACGGAGGAGCACTTAAAGGAGGCGCTTCTCTATTTCCGAAAGGACCGGAGCATCCACAAATCGCCCCTCAATTACTCCGGCAGCAAGGACGCGGTGCTTCCGCTTCTGCTGAAGCAGCTTCCGAAGCACGTGGGGACGTTTGTGGACGCCATGGGGGGCGCGTTCAACGTGGGCGCCAATGTGGCCGCCCTGGACCGGGTGGTGTACAATGAATATAATCCCTATGTGTATGGGATCGTGGAAATGCTGATCCGGGAACCGGCAGAGCAGCTGATCGGGAGGGTGGACGCGCTGGTAGCGCAGTACGGTCTGCGCAAGAAGGAAAAGGAAGCCTATCTGAAGCTGCGCGCGGCATACAATGAGAACAAACAGCCGCTCTACCTTTTCACCCTGCAGATATACGCCTTCCAAAATATGATACGGTTCAACGGCTCCCAGCAGATGAATACGCCCGTGGGGAACAACGAGTGGAACGAGGGGACTCGGGAAAGGATCCGGCAGTTTCGGGTGAAGGCCCCCCGGTGTACGCTTCTGAGCGGACGCTATGAGACGCTGCTGGAAAGGCTGGAGGAGTCGGGGGAGCTGCCGGAGGACACGGTGTTCTACTTTGAC
>CANPWJ010000239.1 GCA_947584035.1 uncultured Acetatifactor sp.
CACTTTTATTTTATCACTGGCACAGCCGTTTGACAAGATAGAAAGCCCTTTCTTATGGTCTCCCGCCCCGCGTCCCTGCCCATCATTCCCCCTTACCGGGCTTGGATCTCTCCTGCTCTCCACGGGCGCCAGGGGACAGTGCCGATGACGGCAGCACCGACTACCTTCTTTGCATGGTATTGTCCTCTCTGTTCTTCGATACAGGATGTCAAAAAGGCAGATTTTTTCTTTTTTATTTTCTATAATGTTGTCATTGTATGCACACAATGTTATGATTGTATTACATACAATTTTATCCATTTGGCTACCCGTGTTTTCCTGACACTTCTGTCTTTTTCACGTTCTCTGTAAAGGAGGTGTTTGCGATGCCCGTCAACTCGTTTGAAAACTACCCGATGTCCTGGAAGCCGTCAAAGTCGGCTTTGTCCAAGCCTTATTATCTCTCGATCGCGTCCCTGCTGGAGGCGGATATCCTGTCCGGCGCCCTGAAGGCCCACACCAAGCTCCCACCCCAGCGGGAACTGGCAGACTTTCTGGATCTGAACCTCAGCACCATCACCAGGGCTTACAAGCTCTGTGAACTGAAGGGGCTCCTCTATGCCGTCACCGGCAACGGCACCTTTGTCTCCCCGGCGTCTCCTCCCAGGACACCTTCCTGGAGCGCACAAGGCCCGTAATCGAAATGGGAATCATCAAGCCCTTTTACGAGAGCAATCCCGCCATATGGAAGGCGTCACAGGCCGCCCTGTCCCACCCGGACGCCGTGCATCTCTTTGAGTACAGCAATCCCTTCGGCACGGACCGGCAGCTGGAGGCCGCCCGCAAATGGCTGGGGCTGTTCGGCATACAGGCCCGCAGGGAAAACATCCTTTTGACCACGGGCGCACAGAACGCGCTGTCCGTTATCCTGATCTCCCTGTTCCAATCCGGGGACAAGATCGCGGTGGATTATTTCACCTACACGAATTTCAAGGGGCTTGCCAACCTGCTCCATATTCAGCTGGTGGCGGTGGGAACCGACCGTTTCGGGATGCGTCCGGAAGCGCTGGCCGCCGTCTGCAGACAGTCGAACATCCAGGGCATCTACCTCATGCCAACCTGCTGCAACCCCACCGGCACCTTTATGCCCATGTCCCGAAGGCGGGATCTGGCCGACGTCATCCAAAGGTACAACCTGCTGGTCATAGAGGACGATATCTACTCATTCCTGGCTCCCTGCGGCACGGAGCATTTCTTCTCCATGCTTCCGGAACAGACCATCCATGTATGCAGCACCTCCAAATCCCTGTGCGCCGGGCTCCGGGTAGCCTTTATCGCCTTCCCCAGGAAATGCCGGGAGCAGCTCTGCGCCGGGGTGCTGAATATCAATCTAAAGACCGTCTCCTTAAACGCGGAGATTATCGCTGAGCTGATCGACTCCGGCGGCGCGGAAAAGATCGTTCAGGAAAAGATTGCCCTGGCACGCAGGAGAAACCAGATCTACCGCATGTACTTTGACACGCCGCACACGGACAACATCGAGCGCTTTTTTCACTGGATCCCGCTCCCCGGCGGCATGACCAGCGAGGAGTTTGAAATCACGGCGCTCAAGCATGGGCTCCATCTCCTGGGCTCCCACCGCTTTGCCCTCCACGGACACGACGATTCCTCTTACATCCGCATTTCCATCACCTCTCCCGACACGGAGAACGATCTGCGGACGGGACTCCAGATCCTTCAGAAGCTTTTGGAAGAACGCAGCCTGGAATTTCTGGTATAGGAAGCCCCTTTTCAACCGCTCATGTATGATAAACCTATTTTGTATAAAGGATGGGAGACGTAAAATATGGCTTTTGACTTTAAGAAAGAATATAAGGAATTTTATATGCCAAAGAAGAAACCCGGTATTATAGAAATACCCAAAATGAATTATATCGCAGTAAGAGGAAAGGGAAATCCCAATGAGGAAAATGGTGAATATAAAGCTTCCATCGGATTACTTTATGGAATAGCCTTTACCATAAAAATGAGTTACAGGGGACCTTACAAAATAGACGGCTATTTTGAATATGTGGTTCCTCCCTTGGAAGGTTTTTGGTGGCAGGAGGGCAGAAACGGAACGATTGATTACAGCAATAAGGAATTGATGCGTTTTATATCGTTGATCCGATTACCGGATTTTGTAACGGAAAAGGATTTTAACTGGGCTATTGAAGAGGCATCCAAAAAGAAAAAGCAGGATTTTTCAAGCGTTGAATTTTTCACTTATGATGAGGGCATTTGCGTTCAATGTATGCATATTGGAAGTTATGATGATGAACCTGCAACCATCCATTTCATGCACGAATATATGAAAGAAAACGGCTACGACCTGGATATAACGGATACCAGATATCACCATGAAATCTATTTAAGCGATCCAAGAAAATGTGACGCAGACAAATTAAAGACCGTTATAAGGCATCCGATTAAAAAGAACGATGAATTTTGATTTTGAAAAACCTAAGAATCATTCGAAAGGAGAAGCAGCATGAAGGATTCCGAACCGATGAGAGAGCCCGACAGCTTTCCCACCATAACCGAGCGATACGCCTGCCTGGAAGTTTCAAGGAAACAATCCTTTTATGAAATTGACCGACCAGGTCAGTTTCTGGTTTCCGAGGAGGAGCTCCTGACCGAGCATCTGCTGGAAGTCTATCTCAATGAACAGCTCACCATGAAGCTGGTCTGCACCCCGCAATATCTGGCGGAGCTGGTCCTGGGAAGGCTTCTCACCGAGGGGATCATCCGGAGGGCAGACGAGGTAAAAACCCTCCATATCTGTGAGTACGGACGGCGCGCCAGAGTCTACCTGACGGACGAGCGTTCCCACAAGGAGCGGCGCTTTGTGGAAACCACTCCTTCCTGCTGTACCGGCAGCCACATTTTAAACGACCTCTTTGTGACAAACCGGGAGCTTCTCCCCGTCCGGCCAATCCCGTGGAAGGCGGAATGGATCTTTGCCCTGGCGGAAGCCTTTGCGAAGGGGATGCCCCTCCACGAAAAGACCTGGGGAACCCACAGCTGTTTCCTGGCCAGAGAGTCGGAGCTTCTCTTTGCGTGCGAGGACATCGGCCGCCACAACGCGCTGGACAAGGTGATCGGCTATGCCCTGCGCCAGGGGATCGATCTCTCCCGCTGCATCGTCTATTCCAGCGGGAGGATCCCCACCGATATGACTGTGAAGGCCATACGGGCGGGCATCCCCATCCTGGCCAGCAAGGCGGTACCCACCACGGAATCGGTGGCTCTCGCGGAACAATACGGGCTGACGCTGCTCTGTGCGGCAAGGCGCGATCGTATGCGTCTGTATGCGGGCAGCCGGCCCCTGGATCTCTGAAAATGGGCAGCCGGCCCTTCGCCCCTTCCTCTTCCTCCATTTCCCTATTCCACCTTTTCCTAATTCTCCCTTCTCACATTTCCACTTCTCTTATTTCCACTTCTCTTATTTCCATTTTTCCTATTCTCACTTCCCTCATTCCCCGTTCTCTCATTCCTCGTTCTCTCATTCCTCGTTCTCTCATTCCTCGTTCTCTCATT
>CANPWJ010000240.1 GCA_947584035.1 uncultured Acetatifactor sp.
TCGATCCCGGTGAGCTGCTCCAGCCGCTCCAGGATCCGCTCGTTCTCCTGGTTCAGGAGCGACACCTGCATGGCCAGCTCCTGGTTTTTGCGGGAGAGCTCCGAGAGCTTAGCGCTCATAAAATACGCCACGTAGACCACGCAGAATCCCACCAGCACCACCAGCACCATGCCCATGGTGCTGATATAGTGGCTCCACTCCGACGGGCGCAGAAAGATGCCGGCCACGATCAGGATCACGGAGATCAGCCCCCAGGCCAGACAGAAGGATTCCGTCATATGTCTGCGCGCCAGGGAGTTGACGGTGGCGCCCAGCAGCAAAAAGCCTGTCAAAATCATAATGATCTGTAAAATGTTTCCGGAGTTCATCCCTGCTTCACCACCTCTTTTTCCTGTTTCATCTGCCGCCTGTCAAACACCTTGTTGGAGGGCATCCTGCCGTGCCCCCGCTTCATCAGGTTCCCGTTGCAGAAGATGTGCACATCCAAAGTCCTTTCCATCACCCGGAGACGGTGATACGCCATGCACCATCCCAGCATGGAACCGAACACCAGGCCGATCCCAAACCAGATCGTGGCCAGATGGGTCGCCGCCATGGCCCCCACGAAGGTCCCCAGGCAGAAGCACAGCGAGGTGACCGCCGCACCGATCAAATCATTGAAATAGTACAGAAAGATAATGGCCGAATACATGGTAAACAGGATAAAATATCCCGCCGCCAGACACGGATAGATCTTGATGACCAGTCCTCCGAAGCCCATCTGCGGAAGCACCGTGGCGCAGATCAGGTACACCACGGAGGACACGATAAACTGGATGCGGACCAGATTCATCAGCTCCTCCGCAAGCTGGCTGAACATCCGCTTCTTGGTGCTCTCGATATCCATGCCCCGGCCGCCGATCACCGCCTCGGAGTACAGCTTGTAGCGCTCGTGGAAGTGCATCTCCACCCGTGAGATGAAGAGCACGCTGGCCGAGATATTGGTAAACACACGAAGGAGTGCACCACCACCATCCGCATATCCGTGCTCCAGAACACAAAGTTATGGATGTAGAGCCCCAGTATGTAGAGGAAATTCGTCACCACCAAAAGCCAGTATTTCTTAAAGTACTGCAGTACCTCCCGGTAGCGCCCGCTGTTCTCACGGAAATAGCTCCGGATCAGCGCAAGCTCCAGGCAGCCGATCACCATAAAGCCCACGTCCAGGGAAAAGAGCATGGCCTCGCTCACCGGGACACCCAGCAGATACACTAAGAGCAGGGACAGCAGAACCGTCGTCAGCATCCCCAGGAAAAAGTAGAAGGAGATCTTCTTGTAATCCTTGCAGATGGACAGGTACAGCATGGAATAAAATACCAGCACCAGGGAGATGAAGCCGCAGAACCCCATAAATACATAGAAGAGCGCCACCTCTCCCACCAGGTATTCCCAAATGCAGAAGGGGATCCCCACCAGACAGCTGAGCGTCACATTCAGGATCAGTCCCAGATAATAGCAGGGCAGGATATCCTCAAACTGCTCCTTGTAGATCACATCCGACATGTACTTGGACAGCACCGCGTTGAAGGGGGCCGCCGTCAGAAGCGAAAATATAAAGATATAGAGCACTGTGCAGGAATACAGCTCCCGGTCCGCGTACCCGATCCGGGAAAAGCCCAGCAGCGCCTGCATGATAATGATGGCGATGATCACCAAAAACATGGGCGCCACCGTGATCACCATACTGTACCCAAAGCCGATCAGGCTCGTGGTGATGGTATTCTTGCTGAAGATCCTGTTCAGTCTGACCCCGATTCCAGCCATTCCTTATCTTCCTCCTTCCGCCCCCCCGCGTCCGCTCGGTAATCGCGGGAGTAATCCTCGTCCTCCTCGTCCCGGGGCCACAGCTTCCCATAGCTCCAGCCGATCTCCTCATAGATCTCCTCGTATGCCTCTTTCATCTGATGGATCTGGTAGCTCTTCATCACTCTGCGGTATCCGCTCTCCCCCATCTCCTGGCGCATCTGGGGCGACCTCCCCATCTCCACCATGGCGGAAGCCAGCTCCGCCGTATTCATAATGTGGGTCAGGATACCCGCCGGGCCCAGATTGTCCCCATCCCCGTAGATCAGCTCCCTGCAACAGCCCACATCCGTGGCCACCACCGGCTTATGGGCCGCGTAGCCCTCCAGGATGGTCAGCGGCTGGCCCTCACTGATGCTGGTTAAAAGGGTGAAGTCCATCCTCCCCAGGTAATCCGTCACGTTGATCCGCCCGGTAAACACCACATCCGGCACCTGCAGGGCGTCCACCAGCTCAAAGCACTCCTTGGCGTACTGCTCATCCTCGTCCGTGGGGCCCATGATCCAGAGCTTCAGCGTGGGGAGCTGTTCCTTGGCAAAGGCAAAGGCGCGGATCATGGTCTTTACATCCTTGATGGGCGTCACGCGCAGCACCGCCCCGATGTTCACATACCCCTCATCCTCCGGCGTCTTGCCGGACAGATTCTCAAACCGCTTGGTATCGATGCCGTTGGGCGTCAGGGTGATCTTCTCCGGCGGGCATCCCAGCCCGATCTGCAGCTCCCTGGCATGGGCGTAGAGGCTGGTCACATGGTCCGCCTTCGCATAGGCCAGCTGGGACATCTTGCGGAACTGCTCAATCCAGATATTCTTGTAAATGCCGGCCACCCACTCCGCCTTCAGGATCTCCTCCTCCCGCTCCCGGGTGTAGATCCCGTGCTCCGAGATCAAAAGGGCGCTCCGGTGGAAATGCTTCGCCATACTGCCCAGCACGCCGGCGTATCCGGTGGCCACGCAGTGGTAAATGTCCGCCTGCGGCAGCGGCGTCTTTAAGATCAGGAACAGGGGCAGATAGATGGAGCGCATGGTCCACAGGAAATCCGAGAACACGATCTGCGGATAGCGGTATTTGTACACCTCCTTGACAATGTTCAAAAAGTCCGCTCCCATCAGAAGGTCGTCGATGGAGAAACGGCCCTTCTGGAACATGTCGAAGATCGTATCCCAGTCCACGTCCTGATTCATCACCACACTCCGAAGGGCCCGGTACTCCTGCTGCCCCAGGCGGGTGCGCTTTCCGTGCTTGGGCTTGTGTCCCCAGTCCAGATCGTCCAGATAGGCTTCGTACACCTCCGTCACGTTCTCCGGCAGCTCGTACACAAACTTGCCGCTCACGGAGCGGTTGGACACAATGGCAAGCACCACAAACTCCACCTGCGGGAACGAACGGATCAAACTGTGGATCCAGCCGGAAACGCCGCCCACCACATAGGGATAACAGCCCTCCGCAACAACACATACTCTCATGTCATACCCCCTGCCCGAACGCCGGGCACCCGTTTATTCTTCGTAACTCAAAAGCCCGCGGCTCTTCTCCAGATCGATCTGCACCATCTCCTGCTGCGCATGGATCAGATAGGCTCCCGATTCGATCTCCCGGTAATCCCCTCCGGTGATCCGCAAAATGCGCTCTCCGTGGAGCCGCAGGACAAACCAGCCGTCCTCCGTGTTTTTGAGGGTGAGGTACACCG
>CANPWJ010000241.1 GCA_947584035.1 uncultured Acetatifactor sp.
GTGGAGCCGGCCAACGGCCCTTCCAACAAGAACCTGCTCTGCGTCAAGGGAAGGTTCGGCTCCTTCAACTTTGTACATTCTCCGGAGCGGCTGAAATACCCGCTGATCAAGAACAAACAGACGGGAGAGTTTGAGCGGGCCACCTGGGATGAGGCGCTGGATCTGATCGCCTCCAAGTTCCTGGAGATCAAGAAGCAGTACGGGCCGGACGCTCTGGCGGGCTTTGCCTGCTCCCGTTCCCCCAACGAGGACTGCTATATGCTGCAGAAGATGGTGCGCTGTGCCTTTGGCACCAACAATGTAGACAACTGTGCCAGAGTGTGTCACTCGGCTACCGTGTCCGGCCTTTCCATGACGCTGGGTTCCGGCGCCATGACCAACCCCATCAGCGACATTACGAACGATGTGGACGTGATCCTGCTGGTGGGCTCCAACCCGGAGGAGGCCCATCCCGTCATCGGGATGCAGATCCGTCAGGCGGTGGAGCGGGGCACCCGGCTGATCGTGGTGGATCCCAGAGACATCGGGCTCTCCAAGCGGGCGGACATCCACTTAAAGATCAAGCCCGGCACCAACGTGGCCTTTGCCAATGGCATGATGAATGTGATCATCAACGAGGGGCTTGCGGATGAGCAGTTCATCCGGGAGAGGACGGAAGGCTTCGAGGAGCTGAAGGAGATCGTTATGGAGTATACGCCGGAGAAGGTGGCGGAGATCTGCCACATCGATCCGGATCATCTGCGGGAGGCGGCGCTCATGTATGCCAAGGCGCAGAAGGCCCCCATCATCTACTGCCTGGGCGTGACGGAGCACTCCACCGGTACCGAGGGCGTTATGTCCATGTCCAACATGGCGATGCTGGTGGGAAAGCTGGGGAGATCCGGCTGCGGCGTAAACCCGCTGCGCGGCCAGAACAATGTGCAGGGCGCCTGTGACATGGGAGCTATGCCCGGCGATTTCCCGGGGTACCAGAAGGTGACCAACCCCGAGGTGGTGGAGAAATTCGAGAAGGCCTGGGGCGTGAAGCTGAGCAGCAAGCCGGGCGTACACGCCACCGACGTGTTTGGCGCTGCCATCCGCAAGGAGATCCGCGGACTCTTTATCTTCGGCGAGGATCCGGTGGTGACGGACGCGGACCAGAACCATATCCGGAAAGCGCTGGAAAGCCTGGATTTCCTGGTACTCTCGGATCTGTTTATGACGGAGACCGCACAGTACGCGGATGTGATCCTTCCCGGCACCAGCTATGCGGAGAAGGAGGGAACCTTCAGCAACACGGAGCGCCGGGTGCAGCGAGTGAGAAAGGCGGTCACGCTGGAGGGCGAGATGCGGCTTGACACGGATATCTTTATCGACCTGATGAACCGCATGGGTTATCCTCAGCCCCAGCTTACCTCCGAGGAGATCATGGATGAGATCGCTTCCGTGACCCCGATCTTTGGCGGGATCAGCCACAGAAGGCTGGATAAGGGCGAGTCCATCCAGTGGCCCTGCCCGGACAAGAAGCATCCCGGGACGCCGATCCTGCACGTGGGGAAATTCTCCAGGGGACTGGGCTGGTTCTATCCGGCGCAGTATACGCCCAGCGCGGAGCTCCCGGATGAGGAGTATCCGCTGATCCTGATGACGGGGCGGATCCTCTATCACTATAACACCCGGGCCATGACCGGCAAGACCCCCGGCCTGATGGAGCGGGAGGGAAGCTCCTTTATCGAGATGAACACGGAGGATGCCGCAAGGCTTGGGATCGGAAACGGCGAGAAAGTGCGGGCCTCCTCCCGGAGAGGAACCATCGAGACCACGGCGCGGGTGAGCGAGAAGGTGTCCCCCGGCGAGACCTGGATGCCGTTCCACTTCCCGGACGGAAACGCCAATGTGCTGACCAACGCGGCGCTTGACAAGTACGCCAGAATACCGGAGTACAAGGTCTGCGCGATCCGGGTAGAAAAGATCCTGTCATAAAGACAGTCCGCTTGAGGGCGTTGAGAACGGGAAAAGAAGAGAGGCGTCCGGTTCCAAACGTGTACACGTTGGAGACCGGGCGCCTTTTTGCGTGCGACTGTGCAGTCACGCAGCCATGCGACCGTCAGCCATGCAGCCATGCGATCGTGCAACCATGCGATCGTGCAACCATGCGACCATGCAGTCATGCAGCCATGTAACCATGCAGCCATGCGACCGTGCAGTCATGCAGCCATGCGACCGTGCAGTCATACAGCCGCTCAGTCCATGGAAAAATCACATGTCCATGCACCATAGAGGGGAAGCGGCGCGTCTGCCTTGGACGCCCCCACGAAGGAGGTGATCGTCAGGCGGTAGGTTCCGGCGGGGAGAGAGGAGAGAGGAAGCTGGAGCTGTGCGGCCCCGTCAGAGAGTTCGGCCAGCGCGGTGCGGCCCCCTTCCGCCACCACCGAGCCGGACGCGTCTGTGATCTGGTAAGCGTCGATGCCAAACTGTTCAAATGTCCGGTAGGGGATGGCGTCCGGCTGGACGAAGGACACCGAAACCGTCAGCGCCGTTTCGGAGATGGCGCACACGGATGCGGTGATCTCGTTGGTGGCCTGTTCGTACTGGGCGCCGATCACGGCGCCGTCCAGTCTTTGGATATCCCGCAGGAATCCTTTGGAGCCCGCCGCCGATACTCCGACGGTCAGACAGAGGCAGAGGCCGATGGCGGCCGCCGTCAGGATATGTTTTTTGGACCAGAATGTGTTCATGTTTTTTTCCTCCGTTTCATCAAAAAGCGTTGCCTGGCAGTTCCGGATAATGCGCGTCTGAGCCTCCCTGGGGAGCTCTATGTTTTCCACGCTTTGTTTCAGCTTTTCAAAGTCCATTTACAGATACTCCTTTCGATAGATTTCTTCCAGCAGCCTACGCCCTTTTTTCAGGCGCATTTTCACCGCGGAAGGCGTCCTTTGGATCAGCCGCGCGATCTCCTCCGTGGAGTATTCTTCCACATAGTGGAGGATGAGAACGATACGGAATTTCTCCGGCAGGGACAGGAGCGCTTCCAGTATGCCGCTGTCCGGGACGTCGAAGAACGGTTCCTTTGAAGGGTCCAGTGGGAGCTGCGGATGCCGGGCCCGAAAGCGGATCAGGTCGCGGCATTTGTTTTTGGCGGTCACGATCAGCCATGCCTTCTCGTGCTCCGCGCTCTCAAAGACCGGAGCCTTCTGCATGTATTTCAGGATGATTTCCTGGACGGCGTCTTCCGCGTCGGCTGTGTTGCCCAGCATGATGGCGCACAGCCGAAACAGCATATTGCCGTAGCGTAGCACAGCAGCTTCTACGTCCTCCGCCGTCCGGACGTGTGATGGGTTCATGGGTCATCGCCTCCTTTCACCTTTTATACGCTTGGGACAGTGAAACGGTCAATTTTTTTGACCAAAGGTGGTTTGCTTTCTTTCTGGAAGGTTTGGAAAGGGTGCAGAGACTGGCGGCCGGCCATGGAGGAATGAGAGAACGAGGAATGAGAGAACGAGGAATGAGAGAACGAGGAATGAGAGAACGAGGAATGAGAGAACGA
>CANPWJ010000242.1 GCA_947584035.1 uncultured Acetatifactor sp.
CGGCTATATGTTTGCCTGGCAGCGCTACGGCGTGAAGCCGGACATTATGACGACGGCCAAGGCGCTGGGGTGCGGCGTGCCCCTGGGAGCCTTTCTGATGACGGAGCGGGTGGGAATGAGTTCCCTGGAAGCGGGCGACCACGGAACCACCTACGGCGGGAATCCCCTGGCGGCCACGGCAGCATCCACCGTGCTGGATCTGTTTGAAAAGGAGCATATCCTGGAGCATGTCCGGGAGGTGGCGCCTTATCTGGAGGAGACGCTGGACGGGCTGATGCGAAAGCACGAAGATATCCTGGAGCGCCGGGGCTGCGGCCTGATGCAGGGGCTGCGGTTCTCCCACCCGGTGGGGGAAATCCTCAACCGGGCGCTGGAGAAGGGCCTGACCCTGATCAATGCCGGCGCGGATATCATCCGGTTTGTGCCGCCGCTTATCATCACCCGGGAGCATGTGGATGAGATGGCGGAGATCCTGGATTCCTGTATCGATTGATCCGCCGGACAACACGTTTGGAGTGATGATCTTATGGAATGGAAGAAACGAATTTTGGCGGCAGCGGCGGTCCTGGCCCTGGCGGCAGCGGTATGTTACGGGGGCACCCGCGGGATGGCGGAGGAAAAGACCCAGAGCGGGGAGGGGATAGCCTCCTGGTTTGAGGAGCGCGACACCCTGTATCTGTGGTACTCGGATGAGGCCCTGACCAATTATCTGAACGGCGCGTCCGTCGCCTTTGGCCAGCGGGAGCATGTGCGGGTGATCCCGGTGCTGACCTCGGAGGGGGAATATCTGGAGGCGGTGAACCAGGCTTCCCTGGAGGGGAAGCAGCCGCCGGATGTATATCTGCTCAGCAACGACTCTCTGGAGAAGGCCTATCTGGCCGGACTGGCCAGCGAGATCCAGGACGAGGGACAGATCTGCAGCGAAGAGCATTTCCCGGCGGCCGCGGTCTCAGCGGTAACCTATCACGGCAAGCGGATCGGGTATCCGCTCTTCTATGAGACCAGCGCGCTGATCTACAATGAGACCTATCTGGAACAGTGGGCGACCCAGCAGGCGGAGCGGGAGCTGGCGGCCGCGGAGATGGAGGACGGAGAACCCTCGGCGGCCGCGGAGGTAAACACGGAATTTGACCCGGAGGCCCTGGCGGCCAGGACGCAGGAATACCTGGCGGATGCGCTTCCGGAGACGGTGGACGACATCCTGCATATTGCGGATACCCTGGACGCCCCCGAGGGCATGAGCGGCGTCATGGAGTGGGACGTCTCCGACATCTTTTATAATTATTGGTTCGTGGGGAATTATATGATCGTGGGGGGCGATTCCGGGGATGATCCGGAGAATATCCGCCTGGACAGCGAGGAGGCGGTCCGGTGCCTGGAGGTCTACAAGGCGCTGAACCAGTTCTTCTCCATCGAGTCGGACACGGTGACCTACGATTCCACCCTGCAGGATTTTATCGACGGCAAGATCCTGTTTACCATCGGGACCACCGATGCGGCCGCCCGGCTGGCGGCTGCGAAGGAGGACGGGAGCCTGGCGTTTGCATACGGGTTCTCCACCATGCCGGATGTCAGCGAGGATCTGGCCAGCCGTTCCCTGTCCGTGACCAACGCGGTGGTGGTCAACGGCTACTCGCCGCACCGGGAGCTGGCCAACCGTTTCGCGGCCTTTCTGGCGGACGAGTACGCGGTGAACCTGTACGAAAGCAGCGGCAGGGCCGCGGCCAGCCGGAGCGCCGGCACGGACGACGGGCCGCTTTCGGTGTTTGCCCTGGAGTATGAGGACAGCGTGCCCCTGCCCAAGATGATGGAGACCGGAAATTACTGGATGCAGCTGGAGATCCTGTTCTCCAAGGTCTGGAACGGGGCGGATGTGAACGAGATGGTCCAGGAGCTGGCGGCGCAGATCGCGCTGCAGCTCCAGTAGCGTGTATAAATAACCGGTTATGGGACAACCTACCAACAGAAAGCGTTTCCATGAGGGAAGCGCGGAAAGGCGGTTATCCCATGATCGGTTTTTTGATTGCGCTGATCTCCGGCGCGCTGATGAGCGTCCAGGGGGTCTTTAACACACAGGTGACCAAGGCGTCCGGCATCTGGACGGCTAACGCCTTCGTACAGTTCACGGCCCTGCTCGTGTGTCTGGCGGCCTGGCTTCTCACGGACCGCGGTTCCTTTGCCCAGGTTTTTCAGGTGCAGCCAAAGTACATGCTTCTGGGCGGCGCCATCGGCGCGTTTATCACCTACACCGTCATCCGGAGCATGGACGCGCTGGGGCCGGCCAGGGCGGTCATGCTGATCGTGGTGGCGCAGCTGGCCGTGGCGTACGGGATCGAGCTGTTTGGGTTGTTCGGCGTGGAAAAGCAGCCCTGGGAGTGGCGCAAGGCCATCGGGATGGCGGTTGCCATCGCGGGGATCATTGTGTTTAAGTGGAAGTGAAACGCATCGTTTTTTGCGGAACTCTTTTTGGAAAAGTGACTTGTAAAATAAAGCCAATTCCTTTACAATAAAAATGATCAGCATAGAGAGGCAGCCCTCCGGGAGCCGGGAGAGACCCGACGGATCTCTTCCGGACAGACAGGAGGCTCTATGATGAGAGATAAGAGAAAAAGCGCGCGCGGTCTGTGCCTGTTCCTGCTGCTGTCCGTTCTGTCTGCGGGATGCGGCGCACAGGACGCGGCGTATGTGTTTGTGCCGTCCGGGGGGACGGCGGATACGGCGGGCGTTTCCGGGGAGACGGCGGATGAGACTGCCGTAGAGGATACGGACAGCGTCCCGCACGGGGACGGCGCTGCAGACGGGGACGACGCTTTGGCGAAGGGGCTCTGTGTGTACGTGTACGTATGCGGAGCGGTGGCTTCTCCCGGGGTGGTGGAGCTCCCTGCGGGCAGCCGGGCGGATGACGCGCTGCGGGCGGCCGGAGGCTTTTTGGAGGAGGCGGCGACCGCTTCCGTCAACCTGGCGGCCCCGGTGTCGGACGGGGAGATGCTGTACATACCCACCCGGAGCGAGGCGGAGGAGCTGCGGTCGGAGGAGAGCGCCCGGGAATCCGGGCTTGTGAACATCAATACCGCGGACAGCCGTCTCCTCTGTACCCTGCCGGGGATCGGAGAGACCCGGGCGGGGGATATCATCGCTTACCGGGAGGCCAACGGGGCGTTCCAGAGCGTGGAGGAGCTGATGAAGGTTCCCGGCATCAAGGCGGGCACCTATGAAAAAATATCCGGACTGATCACGGTCAAATAGAGGGAGGAAGAAAAACAACATGGCGGGCAAAAGGGCGTTGGTGGTAGATGACGAGAAGCTGATCGTCAAGGGGATCCGTTTCAGCTTGGAGCAGGACGATATGGAGGTGGACTGCGCCTACGACGGGGAGGAGGCGCTGGAATACGCCAGGAACAATGCCTACGACATCATCCTGTTGGACGTGATGCTCCCCAAGCTCACGGGCTTTGAGGTCTGCCAGCAGATCCGGGAGTTTTCCAGTGTCCCCATCAT
>CANPWJ010000243.1 GCA_947584035.1 uncultured Acetatifactor sp.
GCAGTTGATACAGCGGGTGGCCTCCTCCATCGCTTCCTCCTGGTTATACCCCAGGCACACCTCCTGGAAATTGGCAGCTCGCTCCTTGGGATCCTGTTCTCTGACAGGCACTTTTTTTAATACGTCCATTTTATCCTCCATTCTGAATCGGTTTCTCAGGCTCTTATGAATTGCAGTTTCCGCAGCCGCCGTGGTGCGTGGCGCCCTCTTCCAGCGCCAGCATGGCTCTTCCCTCGGCGGTCTTATAGATGGTCTGGCGTCTCATGGCCTCGTCAAAGTTCACCTGGTGCCCGTCGAATTCAGGGCCGTCCACACAGGCAAATTTCACCTTGCCGCCCACGGTCACACGGCAGGCGCCGCACATTCCGGTGCCGTCCACCATGATCGGATTCAGGCTGACGACCGTAGGAAGCCCCAGCTCCTTTGTGAGCAGACATACAAATTTCATCATAATCATCGGGCCGATGGCGATACAGAGGTCATACTGCTTTCCCTCCGCCACCAGATCCTGGATCGTCTGCGTCACCATACCCTTCCGGCCATAGGAGCCGTCGTCCGTGGTGACGTACAGATTTCCGGCCACCGCTTCCATCTCCTTCTCCAGGATCAGCAGGTCCTTCGTCTTGCTGCCCACGATCACGTCGGCTTCCACGCCCCGCTCATGCAGCCACTTCACCTGCGGATACACGGGAGCCGCGCCCACGCCTCCAGCCACAAAGAGGATCCGCTTCTGCTTTAACGCCTCCGGCGTCTCCTTCACCAGTTCGGAGGGACAGCCCAGCGGCCCTACGAAATCGTGGAAGGCATCCCCCTCCTGCAAGTCCGCCATCATCCGGGTGGCGGCGCCCACGGTCTGAAACACGATGGTGACCGTCCCGGCCGCCCGGTCATAGTCGCAGATCGTCAGCGGGATCCGCTCGCTCTCCGCGTCCGTCCGGACGATCACAAACTGTCCCGGCTCACAGGATTTTGCGACTCGCTTTGCCTCTACGTCCATCAGGTAAATGTTGGTCGTCAGTTCCCTCTTTTTCAGAATCTTGTACATAATCCACCTCTCTACCCCTCATCCGGGGATTCTTCTTCTATTTCAACTAATGTATAGTTGCCACTATTGGTTCTGCATACGGGACAGCTCTCCGGTGTAGGCATTCACCGCGTAGTAGCTGCCGGTCCTGGTGCGGGTCCCGTCCTCGCTCTGCAGGATCTCCGCGACCACATAGTAGGCCGTCTCGTTGAGGCCCATGACGTACAGGTACTGATACTGGTACACATCGCCCGTAGAATCAAAATGTCCCGCCTCGTCCCAGATCCTGCCGTCCTCCAGACTGGACGAGCGCACAATCTTCTCGGCGTCCCCGGTTCCTATCTGCGTATCCAGATACATCTGGTAGGTCCGCTCCACAATATCGCTGGTGCGCCCGTCCTCAATGCTGATGAACCGGAAGATGGACTCTCCGATGGGCATGTGTATGGCCCCCGTGTAGAGCTGAGAGGTCTCGTCCGGATCGCTTCCGTCCGTAGTGTAGTACACGTCGCCCTGGGCCTCCTCCACGACGATCTCCATGGGAATGTGGTACTCGCCGCTCTCCACACTGATCCGGGGGCTGGGAAGCTTCTCGATCACGATGTGGTACTCCGCCGAGGCGATGTCGCTGGCAATACCGTTCTCATTGACAAAATAAGCCTTGATGAGATAATCCCCCTTCTCCAGCAGGATCGGCGTCGTGTAGAGGGTGCTGTTCTCGTCCGGATCCGTGCCGTCCATGGTGTAGTAGATCTTTCCCTCGCCGGACGCCGTCAGCTTCAGCGGCTGTATGCTGTTGTAATAGCCGGCCTTCACGCTGAAATCCGGCGCCGCCGCCACATAGCTCTGATAGGCCGCGATCACGTTCCCATTCCCGCTGGCCAGCAGGAAATCGTTGATGGTCTGATAATCTCCTCTGGCGCGGTAGATGGCGATCAGCTTCCCGTATGCGTCCTCCGTCTGCTCCGCCGTGGCGTTCGGATCGTTGGCGATCTGTCGGAGCAGATACTCATACTCCACCTTATTGTTTTTTAAAAAATAGACTTCCGCCAGCTCCGCCTTCAGATCCACGTTCTTCCCGTCCAGCTCGATGGCCCTTTCGTAATAGCGGACCGCCCGGTCGTACCATCCATTGTCCCGATACTCTCTCGCCCGCTCCACCTGATAATCCGCGGAATAATGGAGATAGGTGAAAACACCGCCCGCTCCGCCGGCTCCTAAGAACACCGCCAAAAAGACCGCGGCGACGATCCATTTCTTTTTGCCGCCACGTCTCCTCTCCGGCGTTTGGCCGTTTCCTGCAGATTCCTCCAAAGGGGGATCCCCGGAAGGATCCGGCTCCCGGATCTCGTCCGCGATGCTTTGGATCGTCTGCTGTATGTCGGCGTCCAGCTCCGGCTCAAAGTCGGGCACGATGTGGATGTCCTGCCCGCATGTCTCGCAGTAGAGGACACCCTCCTTCATCTCCGCCCCGCAATTCGGACACTTCATAAATTATGACACCTTTCCGTTCTGTTGTAAAGCTGCCGATTCCACACAGTTATACATCAGCATGGCGACCGTCATGGGGCCTACGCCTCCCGGCACCGGAGTGATCGCGCTGCATTTCGGCGCTACGCTCTCATAATCCACGTCCCCGCAGAGCTTTCCGTCCTCGTTCCGATGGATGCCCACATCGATGACCACCGCCCCGTCCTTCACATAGTCGGCCGTGATAAACCGCGGCTTCCCCAAGGCCGCCACCAGAATATCCGCCCGAGCGGTCACTTCCTTCAGATCCCTGGTCCTGCTGTGGGTGACGGTGACCGTGCCGTTCTCGCGCAGCAAAAGCAGAGCCATGGGTTTCCCCACAATATTGCTCCTGCCCACCACCACGCACTCCTTTCCGGCGATCTCCACGCCGGAACGCTTCAGGAGCTGGATGACCCCTGCCGGCGTACAGGATACAAAGCCGGGCCGTCCGATGCAGAGCGCTCCTACGTTCTGCGGATGAAAGCCGTCCACATCCTTGCCGGGACAAATGGCATCCAGCACCCGCTCCTCGCAGATCTGTCCGGGCAGCGGCAGCTGTACCAGGATCCCGTTTACATCCTCCCTGCCGTTCAGCTCACGGATCAGGGCGAGCAGCTCCTCCTCCGTGGTCTCCTCCGGCAGCTCATAGGCCAGAGAGCGGATCCCGATGTAGGCACAGGCATTCTTCTTGTTCCTCACATAGACGGAGGACGCCGGGTCCGCGCCCACCTGGATCACCGCCAGGGTCACCTCCGTGCCCTGCTCCTTCAGCCGGGCCACCTTTTCCTTCAGTTCCTCCTTGATCTGGGCGGCTATCGCCTTTCCATCAATGATCTGTGTCATATCTCCCTCGTTTCCGGGCTCAAAACAGCCCTGTTATCACGCCGTTGTCCGCTACGTCGATACGGTGCGCGGCCGGCTCCTTGGGAAGCCCCGGCATGGTCATCACC
>CANPWJ010000244.1 GCA_947584035.1 uncultured Acetatifactor sp.
GACGACCAGGTGCTGATCGTGGATGAGTTTACGGGGCGTATCATGCCGGGGCGCCGTTATTCCGACGGTCTGCACCAGGCCATCGAGGCCAAGGAGCACGTGAAGGTCAAGCGCGAGAGCAAGACTCTGGCCACCATCACGTTTCAGAATTTCTTTAACCTGTTTGAAAAAAAGTGCGGCATGACCGGTACGGCGCTCACGGAGGAGAACGAGTTCCGGGAGATCTACGGCATGGACGTGGTGGAGATTCCCACCAACAAGCCTGTGATCCGCCAGGATCTGCAGGACGCCGTGTACAAGACCAGGGCGGAGAAGCTCAAGGCCATCGTGGACGCGGTGGAGGCGGCCCACGCCAAGGGACAGCCGGTGCTGGTGGGCACGATCACCATCGAGGCCAGCGAGGAGCTCAGCCGCCTCCTGACCAAGCGGGGGATCCAGCACAAGGTGCTGAACGCCAAATTCCACGAGCTGGAGGCGGAGATCGTGGCGGACGCGGGTATCCACGGGGCGGTCACCATCGCCACCAACATGGCCGGACGTGGTACGGATATCAAGCTGGACGAGGAGGCGAGGGCTGCCGGAGGTCTGAAGATCGTCGGCACGGAACGCCACGAGTCCCGGCGGATCGACAACCAGCTGCGCGGACGCTCCGGACGGCAGGGCGATCCCGGCGAGTCCAAGTTTTACATTTCCCTGCAGGACGACCTGATGCGCCTCTTCGGCTCCGAACGGCTGATCGGCATCTTCAACGCGCTGGGGATTCCCGAGGGGCAGGAGATCGAGCACAAGGCGCTGACCAGGTCCATCGAGTCCGCCCAGAAGAAGATCGAGAACAATAACTTCGGCATCCGGAAAAACCTGCTGGAGTATGACCGCGTGATGAGCGAGCAGCGGGAGATCATCTACGAGGAGCGCCGCAAGGTGCTCAACGGCGAGAGTATGCGCGACTACATCTACAAGATGATCACCGACATCACGGAGAACTGCGTGGACACCTGCATCAACGAGGACACGGATGTGGAGGATTGGGATTTCAACGAGCTCAATTCCCTGCTTCTGCCGATCATTCCGCTGCAGCCCGTGACGGCCGGGCGGGTGGTGAAGCCCAAGAAGAACAGCCTGAAGCAGCAGCTGAAGGAGGAGGCCGTGAAGCTCTACGAGAGCAAGGAGGCGGAATTCCCCGACCCCGAGCAGATCCGTGAGCTGGAGCGCGTGGTGCTCTTAAAGGTGATCGACCGCAAGTGGATGGATCATATCGACGACATGGATCAGCTGCGCCAGGGGATCGGTCTGCAGGCGTTTGGCCAGCGCGACCCGGTGGTGGAGTACAAGATGAGCGGCTATGAGATGTTCGAGGAGATGACCCAGAACATCAAGGAGGACACTGTGCGTCTCCTGTTCCACGTGAAGGTGGAACAGAAGGTGGAGCGGGAACAGGTGGCCAAGGTGACGGGCACCAACAAGGACGACTCGGCGCCTAAGGGCCCGGTGAAGCGCGAGAGCGTGAAGGTGTACCCCAACGATCCCTGCCCCTGCGGAAGCGGGAAGAAGTACAAACAGTGCTGCGGGAGAAAGGCATAAAATTTAGTAACAGAAAGAGGGTGACGTTAATTGGTAGAATTGGATCAGATGAAAACCGAACTTTTGTCCTATGAAACTCCATTAGCGGAAGTGAGGGATTCACTTTAACCTTGCTGGCAAGGGAAAGCGGATCGAGGAGCTTGAAATGGAGATGGAGGCGCCCGGCTTCTGGGACGACCCGGAGCGCTCCAACCAGAAGATGAAGGAACTGAAGAACCTGAAGGACACCGCGGAGCAGATGAATCAGCTACAGACCCAGTACGAGGATATCCTGACGCTGATCGAGATGGGCAACGAGGAGAACGACGAATCCATGGCGGCGGAGATCCGCGGCGAGCTGGATGATTTTCTGGCAAAGTTTGAGGAGCTGCGGATCAGCACCCTCCTGTCCGGCGAGTACGACAAAAGCAACGCGATCCTGCGCCTGAACGCCGGGGCCGGAGGCACGGAGAGCTGTGACTGGTGCGGTATGCTCTACCGCATGTACGCCCGATGGGCGGAGCGCAAGGGATTTGGAGTGGAGGTGCTGGATTACCTGGACGGGGACGAAGCCGGCATCAAATCCGTGACCTTTCAGATCAACGGCATCAACGCCTACGGCTACCTGAAATCGGAGAGAGGCGTGCACCGCCTGGTGCGCATCTCGCCCTTTAATGCCCAGGGCAAGCGGCAGACCTCCTTCGTGTCCCTGGATGTGATGCCGGACATCGAGGAGGACCTGGACGTGGATATCGACGAGAAGGATCTGCGCATCGACACCTACCGAAGCAGCGGCGCGGGCGGACAGCACATCAACAAGACCTCCTCGGCGGTCCGTATCACGCACATCCCCACGGGGACCGTGGTACAGTGCCAGAACGAGCGCTCCCAGTTCCAGAACAAGGACAAGGCCATGCAGATGCTGAAGGCCAAGCTGTTCCTGCTGAAAAAAGAGGCGAATGTGGAAAAACTCTCCGATATCCGCGGAGAAGTGAAGGAGATCGGGTGGGGCAGCCAGATCCGCTCCTACGTCCTGCAGCCCTACACCATGGTGAAGGATCACCGCACCGGTGTGGAGACGGGAAACGTGGACGCGGTTCTGGACGGCGGCCTGGATCCCCTGATCAACGGCTATCTGAAATGGGTGAGTGTGGGAAAAAAAGAGACCGAATGACCTCTGCGGGAGGCCGGGGAGAGGATTACAGCGGAGTGGCTGCAGTCTCCCCGGCTTCTTCTGTTCCTGCGGCCCTGGGCTTCATCAGATCCAGGTAGAACAGGACGTAGGTCATCATCATATAGGGCAACCCCCACAGGTAGCCCACTCCGAACGAGAGGATACACAGAAGCTGCATTGGTACAAAGCTGAGCTCCAGGAGGAAGAGACGAAGCTTATTCCCCCGCATGACCCGGATACTGTACCGCAGGACTTCCCTGGCGCTGTACTGCGGGAAATCCAGCAGGATCATGGGAGACATGCTGAGGGACAGGGCGAGGGGGACATAGATCACAAGCCCGACCAGTAGAAAGGCCAGCGTGGCTGACGCCCCTGCCAGGCTGATGCCATGGCCGAAGAGCTGCTGATAGTAGAGGACCTGATAGGGCAGCATCAGGAGAAAGGCGGGGAGCGACAGAGCCAGCGTCACAGCCAGATTCCTGCCGAAATTGCTGCGGAAGGCGGCAAACAGATCGCCCACTGTACCGCGCTGCCCGCTGGAGCACTTCAGGAAAAACAGATAACATCCAATGCCGAAAAGCTGGGTGAGGATGGAGATCAGCAGCGAAAGCAGGTCCAGCAGGACGAAAAATACAATGCCGAAGGTGGCGATACGTTCGGCGGATGGGGCGGACAGCATGGAGGAGA
>CANPWJ010000245.1 GCA_947584035.1 uncultured Acetatifactor sp.
GAGCTGGCCTTTCAGGAAGCCCTCTGCCAGTTCGTTCCAAACGGCGGCGAGGTGGTCCTGGCCAATTCCTACAACGATCTGGATAACGCCCTCCGGGATCTGGCGCAAATGCACGTCTCCTACCTGAATTGCGCCTACGACGGCGCCGTCCTCCAGAAATGGAAGGACTCCGTCTACCACGGGGACGACTGCTTCGACGGCATGAGCGGCTACGACTATATCCAGGCCCACCTGGGCTACCGCTATGTGGTGAGCGCCTCCTCCTTCTCCTGGGAGCCGGAGGCGTCCTGCCCCCTGCTGCTCTCCCTGTCCATCCGAAACACCGGGTTTGCTCCCGCCTACCGGATGTTCGACGCTGTGGTCCGGCTTGAACAGATCGACACCGGGCTGCAGCTTCTCCTGCCAGTTCCCATCGACAACCGCACCATCCAGGCGGGAGGGGAAGCGTCCTTCTCCCTTCCCCTGGATCTGCCCCTTCTGCCGGACGGGACCTACCGCGTGTCCCTCTCCCTGACGGAGCCCGGCTCCGGGCAGCCCATCCTCTTTGCCAACGAGGATACGGACAGCGACGGGCAGGTGCACCTGGGCACACTCACGATTGCGTCAGCCTCCCCATGAGCACTCCCCGCTTCCCGTTGGTCTCATTGGCAAAATAGAGCGGCATCTCATCCTTTTTCCGTCTGGCGTACAGATAGACGCTGCTCTCCGCTGGAAGGGTGACGCAGGCTCCCACGCCCGTCTCCCCCGGCTGGATCCGATCCAGCTTAATCTCCACCTCCTTCGTGCAGACGCGGCCGCCGGAATCGGTCCATTCCAGCCAGACCTCCGCCTCCTGATAGCATCTGGCAAATCCAGTATTTTCAATCGAAATCTCCCATTTGCAGGCGATATCTTCCATCTTTTCAAATTTCACCGACACGCTCTTAACCACAAACCGATAGCCCAGGTGTCTGCCAATATAGTCGTAGGCGCTCACCCCGGCCCAGGGGCCGTTTCCCCGGGAGGGCATCTCCTTCCACCGGTTCAGGAGACGCTCGTCGTGGACGCGGTTTAAGTAGGTCAGCCGCATCCTGCGCAGACATTCCACCGTCTCCTGGAAGGTAAGGCTCCCCGCCGTCTCCTGGGCATAGACCACCTCTCCTCCCTGGGGGACATACTGACAGAGCTTCTCCTCAAAGGCGATCTCCTCCTCCGGAAGCCAGGGATCGTCCCACCCCATCTCTACCTCCGGCTTCACGCCGAAGGTTCCCAGATGGGTGGCAGAACCAAAGATCGCATCGTCAAAAAGTCCCATCCGCGTCCCGGAGTACTCCCTGCTCTGGCAGTACATGGGGTGCAGCGCCCTCCAGTACATGGGTCTGCGGACCGCCAGGAAGGACTGCTGTCCCAGGAAGCCCACCAGCGCCGAGGAGATCTGCTCCAGGTTGTCCGTGGAGAGGAAGCGCGACGTGTGCATTTCCCCCCAGTTTCCCACGAGCGCTCCCTGATAGACAAAAATATGTCCGGCAAACTCCGACAGGACGGGCCCCAGCTGATCCAGGTGCCCCAGCACCTGCTGGAAAAAGAAGGGCTCCCGCTCCTGGGCCTTCCCCAGATGGTCGTAGGCGATCCGCAGGATCATGTCCATGGGCCGCTCCGCGAAGTATTTCAGGATCGCCCGGATGTTGGACAGGGCCTGGGGATCCAGATCCCGGTCCCGGTACGCCCCGATATCCAGGAATACCAGGGCCAGCACATCCGCTCCTCCCACACACCCCAGAAGCTTTTCCTCCGCAAACGGCTCCTCCACCTGGAAGGAATAGATCTGGTACCATCCCCTGACCGGATTGCGCAGCTCCTCCGCGCTCTCGGACAGCGCCGCCTTCTGAAATTTCCATCGTTTTTCAAACAGACCAAAAAGCCCCTTACTCATCCGTCACCCCCACGTCCACCTTGTACAGACGTATGCGGATCCACACCGCGATAATGGAAAAGCCCATGCGGAACATATAGATGACCGGCTTCAGGCCGGAGTGCATACTCGCTCCCACCTTGCGGGTGTGCATCAACGCCGGCACCTCTTCCACCCGGAAGCCCAGAAGCAGCATCTGCATCAGCATATTGGCGTCCGGATATTTGTCGTCAAAATGATTGTACTGGGAATAAAAGAGAAACGCCCTTCTGCTGAGCCCCTGCAGCCCGGTGGTGGGATCCACGATCTTCCTCCCGGCCCCCAGGCGTATCAGCAGACGAAACAGCACCATCGCCAGCTTCTTGACACGCCCCACGTGAAATTCCCCGCTTCCCTCCATGAACCGGGAGCCCAGCACGATATCCGGGTACTTTCCCTCCGCGTCCGCCGTCTTTAACCGCTCATAGATCCGCGGGATATTGCAGACGTCGTGCTGTCCGTCCGCGTCCATCTGGATCACGTACCGGTAATCCCTGCGCACCGCATATTTGTAGCCCAGCTGCAGACCGCTTCCATACCCCAGATTGAACACATGGGTTACCACCTTGAATTTCCGCCTCTTGGCGATCCAGTTCGTCCCGTCCGAGGACGCGTCGTTCATAATCAGCACATCCGCGATCCGGACGATATCCGGCCTCGCCAGCTGATCCAGCACAATGTTGATATTTTTTGCCTCATTGTAGGCCGGAACGATGATCAGCAGATCCTTCTGTCCATCCTGCACGGTCCTCCCCCCTCTCTATTCCATCAATCCGAGAAGCTTCTGCAGCTCGCTCACATCGGATATCTTTTTCTCCATGGCCGCCCGGCCGAACCGCTCCCGCCTGGCGCGGTCGTGCAAAAGCTCCCGCACACTCCTGCAGATTCCCTCCGGCGTCAGGTCGCAGAGCAGACCGTCCACCCCCGGGACCACCTGCTCCCGGTTGCCGCTGCAGTCGGAGACAATGATCGCACAGCCCAGCGTCTGCGCCTCCTGAATGGCAATACTCTTGCCCTCGAACCGGGTGGCGTGCACGTACAGATCCGCCTGGGCCATATAGGGATACGGATTTTCCACCGCTCCCGGCAGAAGGAAATCCTCCTCTAAACCAAGCTCCCGGATCCGCGCCTCCAGCTCGCCCCGCTTCTCCCCCTCGCCCACGATGTACCAGCGGACCTTCTCGCCGCTCTCCTTCAAAAGCTTCATGGCCTCCACGGAGAGGTCGAAGGCTTTCTGGCTGGTGAGCCTTCCCACCGTCAGGATCCGCTGTCCGTCAAAGGAGTCGTCAAAACCGCCGGGCTCCCCGGCCCGCTCCCGGATCCTCTCCTGATCCAGGAGATTGTGAAACACCTCCGTGCGGCCCTCACACTCCGGATAGACCTGCAGGAAGCTCTTCTTCACCTCGTCCGACACGGGAAAGATACGGTCAAATTTCAGATAACAGTCCCGGTCCAGGCTCCGGGTGTACCCCGCCTG
>CANPWJ010000246.1 GCA_947584035.1 uncultured Acetatifactor sp.
GCCGCTTAAGAGGAACATCTCCGGAAAGACGACCATGATGATCAAAACGCCCACCAGGATGGAGGCCAGATCGATCCTCCGGTACTTAAAGGTGGCCACCAGCGAGACGGACATGGCCAAAAGCAGAAGCAGCAGGGGCACCATGATCGGGCCCACCTCCATCAGGATCACACATTCCAGCGTGCCCGCGGACGCCGCGATAAAGCCCACCAGCACGATCACCCGGAAAATGCGCTCCCTGGGATTCAGGTTTCTTCCAAACAGAAGCTGTGACAGCCTTGCAAGCATTACGCCTCGCCCCCTTTCCCGTTCATCAGGCGGTTCTTGATCTTCAGGACATTTTCCACCGCGGACATGTAGTCCGACATCTCGATCTTGCGGCGCAGGGGCGCCAGCGAAGGCTTCAGGGGCGTGCCGTGGTACTGGTATCCCTGGAGCTCATCCAGGATCGCCAGCATACGCACCCCGTCCAGCCCGTACATCGCATCCTCCAGGTCAATGGCCATCCGGTCAAATTCCGCATCCGAAAGCTCCGGCAAATCCTGCGTCTGCACCGGTTCCCCGCCGCTCTCCCCGGGCTTCAGGAAGTTGTGCAGGATCCGAAGCACTCTCCGGTACTCCTCCATCAGCTTTCCGTGGTGCGAGAGGATATAGTCGTACTTCTCGGCCTTGCCGGACATCTCCAGGCTCTTTGCCATCTCGGACAGGCGCTCCGCGCCGATGCTCAGCATGGCGCTCTTCACCGCGTGGACGGTGATGATGTAATTTTTCCAGTCCTGGGTGGAGAACAGCTCCTCCAGCTTCTCCAGATTCTCGGCGCCGCTCTGGTCGTAGAGGGACAGGATCTCCAGATACTGCTGTCTGCCGCCGCAGTAGATCATCCCCTTCTCCACATTCAGGTCCCCTACTACCAGTTCCTCCTGTCCGGCCTCCCCGGACGCTTCTCCGGCCCCGTCCGCCGGCGCGGCCCACGCCGTATCCTCCTCCCGCAGGGGGATCAGCTTGTCCTCCGGCAGATTGCGCTTCAACACGCGCTCCAGCACGGAGATCTCCACCGGCTTCTCCACGAAATCCGCAAAGCCCTCCGCCAAAAACATCTCCCGGGTGCCCGCCACCGCGTTGGCCGTGAGCGCGATCACCGGCACCTTGCTGTAGTAGGTCCCCATCTTCCTGCGGATATTGTGCAGGGTCTCGATCCCGTCCATCTCCGGCATCATGTGATCCATAAAGACAAAGTCATAGTCCATGGTCTCGATCTTGGAGAGCGCCTCCTGCCCGCTTTCCGCCGCCGTCACCCGGATCTGATACTTCTCTAAGAGCCCCTGAATCACCTTGATGTTCATCACATTGTCATCCACCACGAGCACATGCACATTGGGCGCCACAAAGCGCTCGGTGCGGACAAACAGCTTCTCCTTCTGCCCTCTCTCGTAATCGTTCAGCAGATTGACGATGGGGAGCACGAAGAAGGGCTTGTACACCCGGAGGATCTTCTCATTTTCGATCAGCTTGTCCTCCTGCCTGTCAATCACCACCGCCAGACAGACGCGCTTGGCCAGCTCGTCAAAGTACACCGGATCCTCCCGGTACTCCAGCTTGCTGATAAAGACATGGGTGAAGGGGTCGTTGGTCTGCCTTCTCTTCAGCTCGGCCAGGTTGCGGCAGACATGGCACCGCACCTGCAGCTGTTCGATGATGTGGCGGATGCTGCCGGTGTACTCGTCCCGGATCTCCGTCATCTCAAACTGCTCGATATCCACATAGAGCGCCACGTTCAGCTTTTCCCGGTTCCGGACAACGGCGATGGGCTGCTCCTCCACCACGCGCTGGGGAATGACCACCTTCATGGAGGTGCCCTTTCCGAACTTGCTCTTCACGGTGATCACGCCGCCCATCTTCTGGACCAGGGCCTTGGAGATGGCCATTCCCAGGCCGATCCCGCCCTCCTGGCGGTTCCGCTTGGCATCCACCTGGTTGAAGCTGGTAAACAGCTTCTCCATGCTGGCCTCGTTCATGCCGATGCCCGTATCCTTCACCGTCACGATCAGATTGACGCCGTACTCCTCCTTCCGGGCGGCGATCCCGATGGTGACGCAGCCCTCGTTGGTAAACTTGATGGCGTTCTTCACCATGTTCATAATGACCCGGCGGATCTTTTTCTCGTCCCCGTAGAGCACCGTGGGGATCTTCGCGTCGCAGTCCACGATCAGCTCGATGGGCTTGTCCTTCTTTCCGGCCACCGTCATGTTGATGACGTCGTTGATGGTGGAGGTGATGTTGTACGCCTCCTCCTCGATCTCCATCTTCCCGGACTGCAGCTCGGAGAAATCCAGGATATCGCTCACCACCGACATCAGGTTCCGCCCGGCCATCTGGATATCGTACACTTCCTCCCGCATCTTCTGCGGGTCGTCCGACTGCAGGACGAGCTCGCTCATCCCGTAGATCGTGTTGATGGGCGTGCGCAGCTCATGGCTCACGTTGGCCAGGAAATCGTTCTTGGTCTGCTCCGCCTCCTGGAGCACTTCGATGACCTGCAGCATCTGATCGTCGTTCTCGCTCCGCTTTCTCACCCACAGATAGACCACCCACTCCACCAGAAAGATGTTGATGATCTGCACCAGCAGCCGGGGAGACTGCTGTATGCTCCTGACCTGTATGGTCCCGGCGATGAGCGCGTGGTACAGCAGGATAAAGACGGAGGACAGCCCGGTCACATAGCTGACCTCGACGATGTCGTAGAGCCCCTGGAACACGGCAAAGGCCAGCATGGTCGTCAGAACGGAGGGGACGTCATCCGAGAATACCGCGTACAGGACGATGCTGACCTGCATCATCATGGAGGTCAGGATGGCCCGGTGCCGATAGCTCTTATAGGACGTCACATACAGCCCTACGCTCAGGGTCATGGCCACGGCCAGCACCGCGGACACCCAGCTCCCCCAGTTCGTCCACAGCGAAGCGATAAAGATATTGCAGTTATAGACCGCATACAGGATCAATATAAACCGCTCCGTATTCCTCTGTCGTTTGTCGATGCTCTCAACCCGTTCCACGTTCCGCCTCCTTCTTCTGCCGCCTGTGCCGGAAAAAGCATACCGCGCAGACTTTCCGGCGCAGGTATGCTTTTTTCCGTTTTTCTTCCTGTTTAATACGGTTTAATATTTTCCGAATCCATCGTTCAGGGAAATGATCTGCTCGTTCCGGCTGACATTCCCGCGGTAGGACGCCCGGGTGTCCTCCGGCATCCCCTCCGCCCGCGCGCCCAGACGGTACACGGCCAGAAGCTCGCGCATCCTGCCCGCCTGTCCGGAGAGCTCCACGCTGGCCGCGGCACATTCCTCACTGGTGGCGGAATTGTTCTGCACCACCTGGGATACCTGCTCGATGGCCTGGTC
>CANPWJ010000247.1 GCA_947584035.1 uncultured Acetatifactor sp.
AAAGTAAACTCTAGTATCATCCATATGTTCTATTACCTCTTACAAAATAATCATATATTTCAAATAATTCATCTCCATCTTTTTAATCTTCATCTTCCGCTTCTTCCCGCCCCTATCTGTTTCCGGGCGCCTTCACATGCTCGTGGGTGAACAGATGGTACTGGCAGTACTCATAATTCCCGTTGCACTTGGAACAAAAACGAAATTCCAGCTCCGGGGAGTCCTCATCCGTCCTCCCGCAGATGGCGCATTTGTGCTTCGTGACGGCGCTGTTTCGCCGCACCTCGCTGCGAAACTGGCTCCGGCGCCGGATCTGCTTGGGGGACATGACCACCCGCTTGATGTTCACCAGATAAAAGACCAGGAAGTTGATCAGGGAAGCGGCCACCGCCACCCGGGTGAACCCATCCCCCACGATCATCATGTAGACCATCAGGATGCCGTCCAGAATCCCCATCCACTTCACCTTCACCGGGATGACAAACATCAAAAGCACCCGCACGTCCGGATAGGTCGCCGCAAAGGCCAGATAGATGGACAGATTGATATAGTAGGTGCTAAACATCATGGAACCTATGGTGAAGAACTGCCCGAAGGGAACCAGGAACCCCGAGATCAGAATCGGGTTGGAGCTGCCTCCGTTCACCAGGTAATAGAAGCCCAGGCACAGAAAGCTCCCCAGGACGGTAAAGAGCATCCCGGAAAACAGGTACACATTGTAGCGGTAGGTGCCCCAAGTGCGCTCCAGGGCGGTGCCGATGCTGTAGTAGAAAAAGAGCATGATGATGGTAAACAGATCCAGCCGGGAGGGCGGTATGATGATCCAGGTCACCAGCCGCCAGATCTGCCCGTGCAGGATCTTCCAGGGGTCCAGCGCCAGCAGGAGCAGAAACGACGAATTGATCATCTGTATGATATAGCCCACCACATAGCACAGGATCAGCACGATGGTGAGATTGGGGATCGCGTATTTTCCAAATCTTTTTTCAAATTTACTCATGGTCAGAACTCCTCTCCGGCACCCGCAGTCATTTTCAAAAACGCCGCGGAATACATTAGACTAGCCGAAACACTCGACAGCCATTATATATTGTATCATCCCTCCCGTCATAAGTAAACCAAGCAATTTCCCATCCTGGAATTTTTTTGGTTTTTTTCCTGAAATTTTATAAAGTTTTTACGGGTTTTCTTCATTGCATTTTGTCGATAGGTGTCGTATAATACCAGAGTGTGTCGTTTCTTATTTTTTTGTTTTTTGATTTTGCTTGTCTTTTGAATTTGTTTGTTTTTTGAATTCGCTTGTCTTTTGAATGTGTTTGTTTTTTGAATTTTTGTTTTTTTGAGCGCCCTGTCTTTCCGGATCTCCCGGCGAAACAACGGCCTCCCTCACAGAAAGGTGTGGTTACTATGATGGATCGCAAACAAACAGGTGCTGCCCTGGGGATCGATATCGGCTCCACCACCGTCAAGATCGCCATTTTGGATGAATCGCATACGATCTTATTCTCCGACTACCGGCGCCACTTTGCCAACATCCGGGAGACCCTGGCCTCCCTTCTGCAGGAGGCTTACCAAAAGCTGGGGAACCTGACGCTGCACCCTGTGATCACCGGCTCCGGCGGCCTGACGCTGGCAAACCATCTGGCAGTCCCCTTTACCCAGGAGGTGATCGCGGTGGCATCCTCCCTGCAGGAGCTCGCTCCCAAAACGGACGTGGCCATCGAGCTGGGCGGCGAGGACGCCAAGATCATCTACTTCGAGGGCGGCAACGTGGAACAGCGGATGAACGGGATCTGCGCCGGCGGCACGGGATCCTTTATCGACCAGATGGCGTCCCTGCTCCAGACAGATGCCTCCGGCCTGAACGAGTATGCCAAAAATTACCAGTCCCTCTACTCCATCGCGGCGCGGTGTGGCGTATTTGCCAAGACGGACATCCAGCCCCTGATCAACGAGGGGGCCACCAAGGAGGATCTGGCCGCCTCCATCTTCCAGGCGGTGGTCAACCAGACGATCAGCGGCCTGGCCTGCGGCAAGCCCATCCGGGGACACGTGGCCTTTCTGGGCGGCCCCCTTCACTTTTTATCCGAGCTGAAGGCCGCCTTTATCCGCACGCTGAAGCTGGACGAGGAGCATATCGTCGATACGGACAACTCCCACCTCTTCGCCGCTATCGGCTCCGCGCTGAACGCCAGGGAGGAGGTCTCCTTCACCCTGGAGGAGATGGTGGGAAAGCTCTCCTCCGATATCCGGATGGAGTTTGAGGTGGAGCGCATGGAGCCCCTTTTTGAGGACGAGGACGCCTATCGTGCGTTCTGTACCCGTCACAGCAGACACCATGTGGGCACCGGCGATCTGACCTCCTATCACGGCAACGCTTTCCTGGGCATTGACGCCGGCTCCACCACCACCAAGATCGCTCTGGTGGGCGAGGACGGCTCCCTGCTCTACTCCTTCTACAGCAGCAACGACGGCAGCCCGCTAAAGACGGCCATCCGTTCCATCAAGGAGATCTATTCCCTGCTCCCGGAGGATGTGCGGATCGTCCGCTCCTGCTCCACTGGCTACGGCGAAGCGCTTCTGAAGGCGGCCTTCCTCCTAGACGACGGGGAGGTGGAGACCGTGGCCCACTATTATGCCGCCGCCTTTTTCGATCCGGATGTGGACTGCATCCTGGACATCGGCGGACAGGATATGAAGTGCATCAAGATCAAGAACCAGACGGTGGACAGCGTCCAGCTGAACGAGGCCTGCTCCTCCGGCTGCGGCTCCTTCATCGAGACGTTCGCAAAATCCCTGAACTATTCGGTCCAGGACTTTGCCGGAGAGGCCCTGTTTGCCAAGCATCCCATCGACCTGGGGACCCGGTGCACCGTATTTATGAATTCCAAGGTGAAGCAGGCCCAGAAGGAGGGCGCGTCCGTGGCGGATATCTCCGCCGGGCTGGCTTACTCCGTCATCAAAAACGCGCTCTTTAAGGTCATCAAGGTATCCGACGCCTCGGAGCTGGGCAAAAATATCGTGGTACAGGGCGGCACCTTTTACAATGACGCCGTCCTCAGAAGCTTTGAGAAGATCGCGGGATGCGAGGCGATCCGCCCCGACATCGCGGGGATCATGGGCGCCTTCGGCGCGGCGCTGATCGCCAGGGAACGCTATGAGGAGGGCAGCGAGTCCACCATGCTCAGCTTTGACCAGATCTGTAACCTCCAGTTCGAGACCAGCATGGCCAAGTGCAGAGGCTGCACCAACAGCTGCCGCCTGACCATCAACAAATTTTCCGGCGGCCGCCAGTTTATCTCCGGGAACCGCTGCGAGCGGGGGATCGGCGGACAGAAGAACGCAAACCATGTGCCCAACCTGTTT
>CANPWJ010000248.1 GCA_947584035.1 uncultured Acetatifactor sp.
CGGGTGCTGCGGGGCGTCAAGAACCGTTTCGGCTCCACCAACGAGATCGGCGTCTTTGAGATGCGGGAGCAGGGGCTTACGGAGGTGCAGAACCCATCGGAATACCTGTTGGACGGGCGCCCGGAGGATGCCAGCGGCTCGGTGGCGGCTTGTACCATGGAGGGCACAAGGCCCCTTCTCATAGAGATCCAGGCGCTGGTATGCCACAGCAATTTCGGGATTCCCAGAAGGCAGACCACCGGGACGGATTTCAACCGGGTGAATCTGCTGATGGCGGTGCTGGAAAAGCGCTGCGGCGTACAGCTGTCCGGCTGTGACGCCTACGTGAATATCACGGGAGGGATAAAGATCCAGGAGCCGGCCATCGACCTGGGGATGGTGCTGGCGATCCTCTCCAGCTTCCGAAACCGGCCCTTAAGCCCACGGCTGGCGGCCTTCGGCGAAGTGGGACTCAGCGGGGAGGTCCGGTCGGTGAGCATGGCCAGACAGCGGGTGGCCGAGGCCGAGAAGCTGGGGTTCGATACCTGTGTGGTGCCCCAGGTGTGCGCGGAGGACTGCAGAAAGAACAGCCGTATCCGGATCCTGGGCGTCCGGAACATACAGGAAGCGATGGATCTGCTTCTGTGAGGCAGAAAAGACAAAAGGAAAGCGAAAGAAACGACAGAAAGAGCAGCGGAAAAGGCAGAAAAAAGCAGAAAGAACGACAGAAAAGACAAAAGGAAAGCGAAAGAAGAACCGGGAAGAAAGGCAAAAAGGAGAGAAACAGGGATGAGATTACGGGAGCTTTTGGAATATGACCGGATCGTGGTACAGTGCCACGACAACCCGGATGCGGACGCGCTGGCCAGCGGCTTCGGTCTGTACACCTACTTTCAGGAGCAGGGGAAGGAGGTGCGCTTCGTCTACGGCGGCAGATATCCCATCCAGAAGAGCAATCTGGTGCTGATGCAAACGACGCTGCAGATCCCTGTGGAGCACGTGGAGGAGCTGGAGATGCCGGAGCTTCTGATCACGGTGGACTGTCAGTACGGCGAGGGGAACGTGACCCGCTTTGCGGCGCGGAACGTGGCGGTCATAGACCATCACCAGGTGAGCGGCCCTCTGCCGGAGAAAAGCGAGGTGCGCAGCAAGCTGGGCTCCTGCTCCACCCTGGTGTGGGAGCTGCTGCGGGAGGAGGGCATCGATGTAAACGGAGACCGGAGGCTGGCCACCGCCCTGTACTACGGCCTCCTTACGGACACAAACAACTTTACCGAGATAGCGCATCCGCTGGACAAGGATCTGCGGGACGATCTGGCCTTTGACCGCAGCCTGATCACCCGCTTCCGCAATTCCAATCTTTCCCTGAAGGAGCTGGAGATCGCCGGCCAGGCGCTGATCGGTTATCGGTACAACGAAACCTACCGCTACGCGGTGGCCATGGCGGAGCCCTGCGACCCCAATATTCTCGGGATGATCAGCGACCTGATGCTGGAGGTGGACGCGGTGGACACCTGTCTGGTGTACAGCATACAGCCCTTTGGCGTCAAGATCTCCGTGCGAAGCTGCGTCAAGGAGGTCAAGGCCAGCGAGCTGGCGGAATTCATCACCCAGGGGATCGGCTCCGGCGGAGGCCATCTGGAGAAGGCCGGAGGATTTATCCAGCCGGAGCTTTTGGAGAAGGCATACGAAGCCTTTCTGGAGCAGAAGGGGCTGGAGCCCTACCGGGAGTTTCGGGAGGGTGTGGAAGCCTTTTTGGACTGGCGGATGGAGGACTATTTTGACGACATAGAGATCATCTATGCCAGGGAGTATGAGGCGGACCTGGCGGGGATGGAGACCTGCCGGAAAAAGAAAATCCCCATCGGGTACGTGGACGCGGATCAGGTGCTTCCCCGGGGGACCCGGATCTGTATCCGGACGCTGGAGGGCGACCTGGAGGTGGAGATTTACGACGATCTCTATATTATGATCGGCGTACAGGGGGAGGTGTACCCCAACGACCGGGCCAAATTTGAGCGCGGCTACCGATATCTGGACGAGCCCTATGTCTTTTCGGGGGAATATGAGCCTACCATCAAGGATGTGGCGGACGAGCGGAGCGTGTCCCTGGTTCCCTACGCCAGATCCTGCGTCCCCACGGGGGATGTCTTTTTCTACGTGAAGCGGCTGGATCACCGGGTCAAGGTGTTCACTGCCTGGGACGAGCAGAAATATATGCTGGGCCGGGAGGGGGATTATCTGGCCGTGCGCAGGGACGACCTGCACGACGTGTACATTATCGAGCGGAGCATTTTTGAAAAAACCTGCGAGAAATGGGAGCCGTGAAAAGCATTGTCAAACGGCTGTGCCAGTGATAAAATAAAAGTGTAGATACAGGGGGATATTTTATTCGTTTCATGCAGGAGGGGATGCGCATGGAGCCATTGGGGAAGAAAGGGGCCGGGAGCTTTCCCGGAGAACCGAAAAAAACAGCCGTGACGGTGCCGAGCGAGATTGCTCAGAACTTAAAGGTGGCGGAGGAGGATGAGGCTGTCCGGTACGATGAGTCGGCGAGAAATCTTGTGGCGGAAAAGCCGGTGCTGGCATATATTTTGAAGAGCGCGCTGGAAGAGTATGCGGAGTATACGGTGCAGGAGATCGCGGAGAAATTCATCGAGGGAAAACCGGAGCTCAGAGGAACGGCGGTCTATCCGGACCATCCGGATAAAAAAGGCGGCTATGGGAGGATGAGCGGCGACGATAAGGTGGAGGGACTTCCCACCGCCGACAAGTCGCAGAGGGACGGCACGGTCTATTTTGACATCCGTTTCCTTGCGGTGCTGCCGCAAAGCGGCGACCTGGTGGAAATTTTTGTAAACGTAGAGATCCAAAACGATGATACACCCGGTTATCCGATCCCGAAGCGCGGCATCTACTATGCGGCGCGAATGATTTCTTCCCAGCGGGGGACTATATTTAAAGATCAGGAGTACGGGAAGATCAAAAAGGTGGTGTCGATCTGGATCTGTGAAGATACGGCGGCCTTCCGCTCCGACACCATCAATCGGTATTCCTTTGCGGAGAAGTGCTTAAGAGGAGACTTCCACGAGGAGAAAAAGGACTATGACCTGATGACGGTGGTGGTGCTGCGGCTTGGGAGCAGGGGCGAGAGCAGCGGGGACAGCGCCATCCGGCTTTTGAGCAAGATGTTTTCCACGAATCTTAGCTATGAAGAGAAGCTGGATACGCTGCAGAATGAGTTTCAGATCAGCGTGAGCCGGGAGATCAGTGAGGAGGTGTGGAGCGTGTGTAATTTGAGTACGGGCGTTTATAATAAAGGATATGATTCCGG
>CANPWJ010000249.1 GCA_947584035.1 uncultured Acetatifactor sp.
CTTCCTCCAGGGCGCGTATCCGCACGCGGTTGCAGGTGGTGAGGGCCGTCTCCGCAGAGGAGAAGAAGCCGGACAGAATGACCAGGACGATCAGGACGATCAGTTGTATGACACCAGGGGTATCCAAAATGTAAACCACTCCTTTTTGACAGATACATGAGCCGCGTCAGGGAAGCGCGGATCCTACAGTTATCTATGAATATACAATATAGGGGAGGAGTTGTCAAGTTTTTCGGGGGAGGGGCATATACTGAAAAAAAAGGAGTGGATTGCATTGGAAAAAAAGATATCGGTGATCTTCTTTTTAAAATGTCTGCTGTTTTCGTACATAGTGACGGCGGCGCTGCTCATGGTCTTGGCGCTTTTGCTGTTTCGGATGGGGCTTGGGGAACAGACGGTGTCTGTGGCCATCATCGCGATTTATGTGCTCTCCACCTTCTGCGCCGGGTTCCTGGCGGGGAAAAAGATGCAGAGTCAGAAATTTCTGTGGGGGCTTTTGATGGGAGGGCTCTATTTTGTCGTTTTGGCCGTTATGTCGCTGATCGTCAACCGATCCATGGTCGAGCTGGGGAATCCTTTTTTCACCACGCTTGCCCTGTGCACCGGGGGCGGAATGCTGGGCGGCATGTTAAGTTGAGAAAATTTTCAAAAAAACTCTTTTACAAACGGGAAATATATGATATACTACATTAAGTTTCGGGTGTTTGGCACCTTGTCACTGACTGATCAAGATAAGGAGGGTATGTCAAATGAAGCATATCAAGACTTTGACAACCAGAGATCTCAAGGAATCTATGAAGAAGGGTGGCTGCGGTGAGTGTCAGACCTCTTGCCAGTCCGCTTGCAAGACTTCCTGCACCGTAGGCAATCAGAGCTGCGAGAAGATTAAATAGTCGTAACTGTTCAGCGTCAAGCGTAAGCAGCGATTTCGGTCGCTGCTTATATTGCGTGTACGGGAAAGTGGCGGAAAGGAAACGACATTGATACACCAGTATAAAAACAACGGATACAATATTGTCATGGATGTGAACAGCGGTTCCGTCCATGTGGTGGACGACATCGTATATGATGTGATTCCGCTGGTGGAGCCCCTTGTGAAGGAGGGGATCCGGGACGCGGACACGGTCAGGGCGGCCGTTCTGAGTCTGGCGAATCTGCCCTGCCCGGCGGAGGAGATCGCCGAGGCGGTGGACGAGGTGCTGGCGCTGGAACGGGCGGGACAGCTCTTTGCGCCGGACATCTACGAGGACTATGTATTTGATTTCAAGAAGCGTCAGACCGTGGTCAAGGCGCTCTGTCTGCATATTGCCCACGACTGCAATCTGGCCTGTCAGTACTGCTTCGCCGGAGAGGGAGAGTACCATGGCCGGCGGGCGCTGATGAGCCTGGAGGTGGGAAAGAAGGCGCTGGATTTCCTGGTGGAAAACTCCGGGAACCGCGTGAACCTGGAGGTGGATTTCTTCGGGGGAGAGCCGCTGATGAACTGGCAGGTGGTGAAGGAGCTGGTGGCCTACGGCAGGAGCCTGGAGGGCCCCAAAAACAAGCGGTTCCGTTTCACCCTCACTACCAACGGGGTGCTGCTGGACGATGAGCTCCTCGCGTTTGTCAACCGGGAGATGGCGAACGTCGTGCTGAGCATAGACGGGCGCCGGGAAGTGCACGACAGGATGCGGCCCTTTCGGGGCGGCCAGGGAAGCTATGACCTGGTGGTGCCGAAATTTCAGAAGGCCGCGGAGAGCCGGGGACAGAACAATTATTATGTGCGGGGCACCTTCACCCACTACAATCTGGATTTTTGTGAGGACGTGCTGCATCTGGCGGATCTGGGATTCCGGCAGATATCGGTGGAGCCGGTGGTGGCGCAGCCCTCGGATCCCTACGCGATCCGGGAGGAGGATCTGCCGGCGCTGAAGGAGCAGTACGACCGGCTGGCGGCGGAGATGATCCGCCGAAGAAGAGAGGGGAGGCCCTTCAACTTCTTCCACTTTATGATCGACCTGCAGGGCGGCCCTTGCGTGGCCAAGCGGCTGTCCGGGTGCGGCTCCGGCACGGAGTATCTGGCGGTGACCCCCTGGGGAGACCTCTATCCCTGCCATCAGTTTGTGGGGGACGAAAAGTTCCTCATGGGAAACGTGGACGAGGGAGTCACCCGGGAGGATATCCGGGACGAATTTAAGGGATGTAATGTGTACTCCAAGGAGAAATGCAGGAAGTGCTTTGCAAAGTTCTACTGCAGCGGCGGCTGCGCGGCCAACTCCTATTATTTCCATGGCAGGATCAACGATGCCTATGACATTGGCTGTGAGCTTCAGAGGAAGCGGGTGGAATGTGCGATCATGCTGAAGGCCGCCGAGGCGGAGGACGCTTCGGACGACGGCGGGACACGGGAGCAGGGTTTGGAAGCATGAGACAGAAGCCTGGCGCGAAGCATGATATAGAAGCCTGACAGAAAAATTTGACATAGAAATTAAGAAAGGACGAGGAAAACATGAAGAAAAGGAATGCCATTATTACACTGATCTGTATCCTGCTGGTTCTGATCGGCGTCTCCTACGTGGATATCTGCGGTGTGGATGCAAGCGGAGCCGGAAGTGTGACGGACATCAACCTGGGGCTGGATCTGGCGGGAGGCGTCAGCATCACCTATCAGGTGGTGGGAGAGGAAGAACCCTCCGCGACGGACATGCAGGACACGATCGCAAAGCTGCAGCAGCGTGTGGAGAACTACAGCACGGAGGCCATCGTGTATCAGGAGGGATCCAACCGGATCAACATTGAGATCCCCGGCGTGGAGGACGCCAACGCCATCCTCCAGGAGCTGGGCAGACCGGGAGCGCTGTATTTTATTTTTGAGACCGACAGCGAGGGCAACCCCAACTACTCCTACGGCCTGGCCCAGGGGCTGAACGGCGAGCAGGGCTACACCTACACGCTGAACAAGACCATTGAGGAGCTGGAGGCGGACGGCTCGATCGCGCTGGTCGGGACAGATGTGGCCAGCGCCAGAGCGGTGACCACGCAGGATCAAATGCAGAATTCCTCCTATGCCGTCTCCCTGACGATGACGGACGAGGGGAGGGAAAAGTTTGCGGCGGCCACGGAGCGCGCTTATAACAACGGCGAGACGCTGGCCATTTATTACGACGGAGCCTTTGTCAGCGTTCCTTCCGTCAATGCCATTCTGACGGACGGCAACGCGCAGATTTCTCCCATGAGCAGCTACGAGGAGGCGGAAAAGCTGGCCTCCACCATCCGGATCGGCGGACTGAAGCTGGAACTGGAGGAGCTGCACTCCAAGGTGGTTGGAGC
>CANPWJ010000250.1 GCA_947584035.1 uncultured Acetatifactor sp.
CTGGCCGATCTCCAGGATCCCCACGCGGGCCCGGACGCCGCCGTCCGTCTCGGCCCGCAGGGCCGTATCCAAGTGGAGCCACTCCTCCCCCGTGTACAGAGGAAGGACGATCTCGTAGGAATCCTCCTGATAACTGTTGCTCATACCGCCCAGATACCGGTCGTCCTTCTGGTATTCCATCCCATAATAATCCACATAATAGGAATAGATCTCCTCCAGATAGCGTTCCCCCAGCGTATAAAACGCTGCCCTGTACATGCGGAAATCCATCCCGGGATCGCTCCCGGCCTGGACGCTTCCGGCGCCTTTCGTATCTCCAACGACTTTCGTGTCCCCGGCACCTTTCGTGTCTCCCACGACTTTCATGTCCCCGGCGCCTTCCGTGTCCCCGATGCCTTCCGCCTTCTCCCGCTCCGGGAGCGCGTCCGCATAGTAGACCGTCCGGTCCTCCCGGTCGATCAGAAGGCGGACACGCTGGTCCGCATCCTCCAGGTACAGATCCAGGTACAGACAGGACAGCGCGATCCCCGACTCCAGGTCCTCCTCGCAGATCACATACCGTTTGCTGTCCAACAGGGTAAAGCCTCCGGCGTCGATCAGGTCGAGAGCCCTGCCCGACATACGATAGGCGTACCGGTACCACATCTGATCCATGAAGCTGTCCAGAAGGGTTACCCACTCCTCCTCGCCCAGCTCATAGTCGGAGACGATCGCCCGGTACTGCTTTCCCTCCTGGATCCCCCGGACGAGATTCTCCAGACGGGTCTGCAGGTCGTATTCGTAATCAATGTTAAACCCGGATATCTCCCGCTGTCCCACCGACCGCGCGATCAGCTGGCCGCCCTGATAGGAATCGTGGGCCGCGAACACGAACTGAGGCATATAAAAAGCCGTGGCCACCAAAAGGACCAGACCGATGATACACACGCTATACTTTGCAATCCTCACCGCACATTCCCCCTCTACACCGCCTTGCGGCCATTCTTCTCCTTCCGTTTCCGGCCGTCCCGCCCGTTCTCCGTCCCCAGCTGGGAGGACGGGAAGAACAGGCGCATCACCGTGCCCTCGCCCACCCGGCTCTCCACCTGCAGCGTTCCGTTGTGCAGATCGATGATCTTCTGGCAGAGCGCCATGCCGATGCCCGCGCCTCCCTCCTTGCGGGAACGGGACTTGTCCACCATGTAAAACGCCTCGGTGATGCGCCCGATCTCCTCCTCCGGGATGCCGCGCCCGTTGTCAATCACCTTCACCTCATAGCCGTCCGGCAGACAGTTTCCCTTCATCAGGATAAAACCGCCCTCCTCCACCGCCTTGACCGCATTGTCCAGAAGGTTGTAAAAGAGGGAGAGCAAAAGCTCCATGTCTCCCAGGATTGTGCTCTTCTCCAGGGAGATCTTTCCCTTGATGCGGTGCGCCCGAAAGACCGGGCGCATGGTCGTCCGCAGATTTTCCTCCAGGGAGCGGGTGAGGACGGGGCGGTTCTCCATGGGGGCCTTTTCCATGCTCACCAGCTCCAGCAGCTTATGGGACAGGCTCTCCAGGCGCTTCCCCTGGTGAAAGATATAGAAGTACGCCTCCCTGCGCTCCTCCTCCGTGAGTTCAATGGAATTGAGCATATCCGCGTAGCCGATAATGGACGTCAGAGGCGTCTTGAGCTCATGCGCAAAGGCCGCCGTAAAGTCCTCCTTCTGCCTTGCCTCCAGCTCCTTCCTCTTGGCCTCCTCCTCCAGACGGTGCATCTGCTCCACCAGACGGTCCGCCATGCGGTTGAAGCTGTCCGCCAGCACACCGATCTCATCCTTGGAGCGGTACTGGGCCCGGATCTCCAGATTGCCCGCGGCGATCCTGGCCGCGACGCTGCTCAGCGCGCTGATGGGCCGCGTAATGTACCGGGACATGATATAGATACCTGCCCCGCCGATCAACAGCAGCATGGTCAGCGCGATCCGGTACTGGTTCAAAAGCCCCTGCCGGTCCTCATAGATATTCGTCACGTCCCGCCACAGTCCCAGATAAAGCCTCCGCTCCGCCGTATCCACCGCACTGACGGACAGGATATAATAGCGTTCCCCAAGCTTCCGTATCCCGCTGACGTAGGTGGTGTTCTCCCCATCCGCGGAGGCCAAAAATTCCGTCAGCGTCTCCCGGTAATCCTTCCGCTCCAGCAGAGCCTCCCCGTAATAGCAGGTCAGGTCCCCATCCACCAGAAGAAGCTGCGTCTCCTGCCCGGACAGATTTTCCGCCACGCTGTCCACGGCCCGGGTGATGGCATAGTTGTCCCCGTACTCCGCGGCGGACTGATACGCCACCCGAAAGAGATACTGCAGCGTCTGGTTCTCCACGTACTCCTGATCCTCCTCCCGCTGGATGGAGCGCTGAAAATAGGAGTCCAGCATCCAGGTGCCAAACACCGCGAAGATTGCTGTCAAAAGCACTGTCATCAGAAAGAAAAGCTTGTCCGAAAACTTCATCCGTTCTCACCCAGCAGCCGATACCCTACCTTGTACACCGCGACGATCTTGTCCTCCCAGTGAAGCTTCTTCTTGATCCTCTGGATGTGCAGATCCACCGTGCGGCTCTGCCCTATATATTCCCCGCCCCACACATTCTCATAGATGGCCTCCCGGTACAGGGCAATATTCCGGTTGCGCGCCAAAAGAAGCAGCAGATCGAATTCCTTCATCGTCATGCCGATGCTCTCGCCGTTTTGGAGCACCGTCCGGGACGCGGTATCAATGACCACGTCAAACACCCTGAGCAGGGTCTCCGTCTTGTTGTAACGGCGCAGCACCGCCTCCACCCGGGCCAGAAGCTCCACGATCTCAAAAGGCTTGGTCAGGTAGTCGTCCGCTCCCATCTTGAGCCCCTTGACCTTGTTCTCCGTGCTTCCCAGCGCCGTGAGGAAAATCACCGGAAGATTCAGCTCCTGCGCATATTCCATCAGCTCATACCCGTTGACGCCGGGAAGCATGATATCCAGAAGCACCAGATCAAAGGGCTCGTTCATCATATAGTCGGCGGCCTTCTCCCCGTCCGGAGCCCAGGTGCATTTATAGCCGGCCCTGTTTAAATTGATCCGTATCAGGTTCGCAATCGGCTCCTCGTCCTCGGCAATCAATATCTTCAACATCCTCATCCACCTCTTGCTCATAAACTGTTCGTTCATTTTACAACAGAGATGTATCTTTTTTGTATCGTTTAGAAAATCTTAATTTCTGCGCACATAGGCCCGCAGCGCCAGAATCAGCGCCAAGTCCGCCAGGAGCACCACGCCGAT
>CANPWJ010000251.1 GCA_947584035.1 uncultured Acetatifactor sp.
CTCTTCGCCGCCGTAATCCTCCGCATCCAGCTCCAGAAGCTCCATGATCCGGCGCGCCGAGGTCGTCAGATTGATGCCGGTGGGAACCAGATTGATCAGATTGTTCAGCGCTCCGGTCAGCGCGCTGGAAAGCCCCAGAAACATGGTCATGGTCCCGTAGGAGATGACGCCGCTCCACACCCGGTAGATCCCCCAGCCGTAGGAGCTGTAGGACACCAAAAATCCCGTCACCCCCATAATGACGGAGGTGAGCATCGACATCCGCTGAAACTCCATCTTCATATCCAGATATTCCTTCTGGAGCCCCTTCAGCTTTCCCGCGCACCCGGAACACAGGTCAAACGCCTTGATCGTCTGAATGTTGGAGAACGCCTCCTGATTGAAGCCGTTCATCCGGGCATTCATCTCCGCACTTCTCTTGTTGTTGTTTCGCATCCTCCGCATGGTGACGCGGGACATCAGCATCGTCACGGGGACTCCCATCAGCGCAAACACGGCAAAGGACGGATCGTGCCAGACGACAATGGCAAAGGCCGAAAAGAAGCGGAAAACATAGATAATCATGTTGGGAATAAAATTCAGCACCCCGCTTGAGAGATTGCTGACATCCGTATTCCAGCGCGTCAGCAGGTCCCCGGTGTGATAATTGGACAGCGGCTCCCAGTCCGCCGCCAGGATCCTTGAAAAGATCTCCGCCTTGATCTCATTGTCCACCCGGATGCTGATCCAACTGGAGGCGTAATTGATCACCTGCGTCAGCAGAAGGTTGCCGACGGCACAGCCGATCATCAGCGCGAAGGTCTGGACCAGTTCGCCGGAGCGGTGCCCCGTGATGATGTCCACCATGTCCCGGGAGATCAGACTGAAAAAAACAGAAAACAGCGCGGAGACCAGTCCCAGCGCTGTATAAAAGATCATGGCCGCCCAGTAGCGCCGGGCGTACCCGTAGATCCATCGTATCTCTTCCCACATTTCCCGGAGCATACCGCTTTTGATTTTCCCGCAGACATCTTTTACTGTGTTCATGGCAATCTCATCCTTATCTGTAGATGGTTATCGGTTATTGCCATTATAGCATTTTCCGCGGGAAATTACTATACCGCACTACGCCGGCTTATACGCCCACGAAAAGAACCGATTTCCAAGAATTTGATCTCTCCGTCAGCATACGTGCTTTACGAATACTAAAACTTATTTTCAAAAGCCAGTTCCACATTATCGGGTGTCAAATCATACCACTCAGCATCCGCTTTTTCTTCCTGAGATTCACCATCGGATACGTATTCAATAGTATATCCTCTCTCAGAAAATTGCAGTTTGCCTATTCCCTTATTATCCATGCCTCCTGATGAGTAGAATGTCCCGTCTGTTTTCAAATGCGTGAACCCTCTATAGGGCAGGGTAAATCCATAAACTTCCTGATCTTGAAAATACAAAATTTCAAATCCATAATCGGATCTTTCATTTGCTTGTATCCAAAGAACCATTTCATTGTCCCCGTCTCCATCCAAATCAATGATTGTGAATTTCGTTACCTTTGCCGTCACCCAGTTTTCATCCGAAACAACCTCTTTAATCCTTTCAATGCTTAATCTTATATCCTGATTACTTCGATCAATATTGGCAAAATCCCCATCCCCTAAAAGGATTGCTTTATACCTTTCTTCCATTCCAGATGACATATTATCATCCCGTTCACTGTTTGTATTTTCTGTAACCGATAGCCCTGCATTGTCTGTTTCGGAAGGCACACCCGCAGAGCTTAATTCATTCTCCGCCGCATCATTCGCTTTCTGAGCTTCCACATCCGTATCATTTCCATTGACTGCGCTGGCACTTAAAGAAGGTTCCTGGCTTTCAGCAGAGTTTTGTATTCTCCGAACTACGCAGATATAAACAAGCAGAACGATTATTCCCAATACGAAAATAAGGCCTATTATCCCCTTCAGGTTTATCGTATTTCCTTTAGCTTTACGATTCTTCTTCATGGTCCTGACCTTTCTTTCCGAGAGACATTTAGCACATTTTTACGCCGGTTTATACGCCTGCAGCTTCCCCTTTCGGATCAGGATGCGGACTGTCACATCCGCCGCCGCCGCAAACACCACCAGGATCAGCGACAGCAGCTGGGAGACCGGTATCCTTGTGCCCGGAAGGAACAGGGTGTCCGTCCGGATCCCCTCGATCACAAATCTTCCCAGGCCGTATCCCCCCAGGTAGAGCAGACAGATCTCCCCCTGGAAACGCTTGTGCTTCCGATACAGGAGCATGAGGAAAAGCACCAGCAGATTCCACGCGCTCTCATACAGAAACGTGGGATGCACCTGGATAAAGTTTTCCCCGGCGCCCACATGGGACATAAGGTTTTCCGTGATATCCCGGCTCCGCACCGCGTCGATGGGCAGCCGCATGGCAAACAGGCCGTCGGAATACTCGCCAAACACCTCGCGGTTCATAAAATTGCCCCAGCGGCCGATGGCCTGGCCCAGGATCAGCCCCATCACCCCGCTGTCCCCTATCTGAAAAGGGTTGAGCTTCTTCACCCTGCAATAGACGAACAGCGTGGCGAAAGCGGCGATCACGCCGCCGTAGATGGCCAGCCCCCCGTTTCGAAGGTTGAAGATGCTCAGCAGGTCGTTCTTGTAAAAATCCCACTCAAAGATCACATAGTACAGCCGGGCGCCGATCACGGAGAAGATCACCGCATAGAGCGCAAAATCCCAGTATATGTCCGGATCCTGCCCCATCACCTTCCCGTCGTGCGCCGCCAGCATCATCCCAGCCAGGATGCCGATGCCGATGATCAGCCCGTAAAAGGCGATATCAAATCCAAACACGGAAAAGCTCCGCGGCACATCCTCCAGATAGATTCCCAAGTGGGGAAAAGCAATATCGGTCACATTCATTTCGTCTCCATCCCTCCTGCGCGCCTGTTTCCTCCCTGCGCGTGAAGCGGCGGGCCGCCAGGTTACTGCTGCCCCTACACGTTAAACCGAAAGAGGATGACGTCCCCATCCTTCACCACGTAGTCCTTTCCTTCCATGCCTACCAGGCCCTTTTCGCGGGCGGCGGCAAGGGAGCCTGCTCCAGCAGATCCCTGTAATTGACCACTTCCGCCTTGATAAAGCCCCGCTCAAAATCGGAGTGGATCTTTCCGGCCGCCTGGGGCGCCTTGGTTCCGATCCGGATCGTCCAGGCGCGGGTCTCATCCTCTCCGGCGGTCAGGAAGCTGTGCAGACCCAGCAGCCTGTAGCTGGCCTTGATC
>CANPWJ010000252.1 GCA_947584035.1 uncultured Acetatifactor sp.
CGCCGCGCAAGCGGCGGTAAGCCGGTGGAACCGGCTGCGATTCTGCGCCAGCAGAATCATTATACCACAAAACCTTCCCCCGTGAAAACCATCCCCGCTACTATTTTATCAGAGGAAGGCGCCGCCCGCCGCGTCACTCAAACTGCGCCTCGTACAGCTGCCGGTATACCCCTCCCTCCTGCATCAACGACCGATGGGTTCCCTGTTCCACCACCGTCCCATCGTTCACCACCAGGATCCAGTCCGCGTTTCGGATGGTAGAGAGCCGGTGGGCGATCACAAAGCAGGTCTTTCCCTCCATCAGGCGGCTCATGGCCCGCTGGATCTGCTGCTCCGTGCGGGTGTCCACGTTGGAGGTAGCCTCGTCCAGGATCAGCATCCTGGCGTTTAAAAGCATCGCTCTCGCGATGGTCAGAAGCTGCTTCTGCCCCTTAGAAATGTTGGTGCCCTCATCCGTCAGGACCGTATCATACCCGTCGGGAAGCCGCTGGATAAAGGAGTGGATGTGCGCCGCCCTGGCCGCCCGCTCCACCTCCTCCCGGGAGGCGTCGTCCCTTCCGTAGGACAGGTTTTCGTAGACGCTTCCGTGGAAGAGCCAAGTGTCCTGGAGCACCATCGCGTAGGCCCCCCGGAGGCTCTTTCTGGTCAAAAGGGACACCTCCTTCCCATCCACCCGGATCGTCCCCTGATCCACGTCGTAGAAACGCATGAGCAGGTTGATCAGCGTCGTCTTGCCGGCGCCGGTGGGCCCTACGACAGCGATCAGCTGCCCCGGCGCCACGTGAAGATTCAAGTCGTGCAGGACGGTCTTTCCCGGCAGATAGCCGAATTCCACATGGGACAGCTCCACCTCTCCGCGGACCTCCTGCCCCGCTTCCCCCAGAACCAGCGCTCCCGGCGCGTCCGCGGGCTCCGGCGTTTCCTCCAGCAGCCGAAAGACCCGCTCCGCAGCCGCCAGCGCCGACTGGAGCTCGCTCATAATGTTGGCCGCCTCATTGATGGGGCCGGAAAACTTGCGGGAGTAAAGCACAAAGGAGGAGATATCCCCGATGGACATACTGCGCGCAAGGTACAAAAGCGCCCCGAACACGCTGATCAGGGACAGGGACAGATTGTTGACAAAATTCACGCAGGGCCCCACGATGCTGCCGTAATATTCCGCCCGGTAGTAGGCCTCCACCGCCGTTTTGTTTTTCCGGTCAAAACGCTCAATGGTGTAATCCTCCCTGCCGTAGGCGTTCAGCGTCTTTTGCCCGGAGATCATCTCCTCCACAAAGCCATTCATCTCCCCCAGCCTGGCGGAGCGCTCCCGAAAGAGCGGACGCGTTTTCCCGGTGATAAACCGGGTCATGCAGATGGACAGGGGAACCGTGACGGCAAACACCAAAAGCAGCCTGGGGGAAATGGTAAACATCATCACCAGCGCGCCCGCCACCGTGATCACGGTGGTCAAAAGCTGCACCAGATCGTTGGACAGGGAGGCGTTGACCGTATCGATGTCATAGGAGATACGGCTGATGATATCCCCGGTCTGATGCACGTCAAAGTACCCTACAGGCAGCGTCATCAGCTTCTCAAACACGTCCTGCCGCATCCGGTACACCACCCGGCGGCTGATGGTCAGCATGAGCACCTGCAGCCCGTAGGACAGGGCGGAGGATACCACATAAAACACCGCCATCCAGGCCGCGTAATACCAGACCTTCTCAAAGAGCACCGCGCCCTTTCCCGGTTCGATGGCCCCGATGGCATAGCCGGTGAGCCGGGGGCCCACCAGGGCAAACAGGTTGCTCCCCAGGGTACACAAAAGCGCCAGCGCCAGGAGGCCCTTGTGCAGAAAGAGATAACGGCCCAGCTTCCGGATGGTGCTTTTGGAATAACGTCTGCCCGGCCCCCGGCCCTCTGTCCTGGTCTCACGCATTTCCGCTCACCTCCCTATCCTCTCCGGTTTCTTCCTTCCCGACGATCCGCTCATCCTCTCCGGCTTCTTCCTTTTCGCTGGCCCGCTCGTTTGCTCCGTTTTTTTCCTTTTCGCCGGCCCACTCGTTCGCTTCGGCCTCTTCCTCCCCGACAGACCGCTCGTCCTCGCCAGCCTTCTCCTTCCCGACAGCCTGCTCGTCCTCTCCGGTTTCTCCCATCTGCGACTGGCTGATCTCGCGGTACACCGGACAATTTTTCAGCAGCTCCTGGTGGGTGCCATAGCCAATCGCTCTCCCATCCTCCAGCACCAGAATATGATCCGCGCTGCGGACGGAGCTCACCCGCTGCGCCACGATCACCAGCGTCGTATCCGGCAGGAATTCCCGGATCCCCCTGCGAAGCTCGGCATCCGTCCGGTAATCCAGCGCGCTGGAAGAGTCATCCAGAATCAAAATATCCGGCCTGGCGGCCAGCGCCCGGGCGATCAGCAGACGCTGCTTCTGTCCGCCGCTCAGGTTGGCCCCCTTGATATTCAGGCTCTCCGACTCCTTCTCCTCCCTGCGCTCCACAAATTCGCTGGCCCTCGCATAAAAAAGCGCCTCCTGCAGCTGTTCCCCCGTGAGCTCTCTTCCCAGGGACACATTCTCCGCTATCGTGCCCTCAAAGAGCGTATCGTTCTGAAAGACTACGCCAAACTTCTCCTTCAGCTCTGCCCTGGGATATTCCCGCACGTCGCGCCCGTCCACCAGGACGCGTCCCTGGTCCGCGTCGTACAGCCGCATCAGAAGATTCAGGACCGTGGTTTTCCCGGAGCCGATCTCCCCGATGATGCCTAGCGTCTCCCCCTTTTGGATCGTGAAATGGAGATCGGACAGGTTGGGCTTCCCGTGGCCCATGCCGCGGTAAGAAAAAGTCACGTGCTCAAAAGTGATCGCCGCTTCCCGGGACACGTCCCTCTCCCGCACGGCACCTTCCTGCGAAACGGCCTCTCCCCCTTCCCCGGTCCGCTTCCGCACCATGCCTTCTCGGTCGTCTCTCCCTCCGGCCCGCAGCTGAGCACCTGCCAGATCCGATCCCCGGAGGCGATCGCCTTGGACAGGATCACAAACATTTTGGAGACGGACATGACCGCATTTAAGATAATGGTAAAATAGGTGGAAAACGCCAGGATCTTTCCCACCTCCGCAGTCCCGTTGTTCACGCGCACGGCTCCCAGCAGCACCACCGCCACAAGGCCCAGGTTCAAGAGCACATTCATGGACGGGTTGATCACCGCCATGAGCATACCGTTTCTGCGGTCCCGCTCTACCACCTCCCGGTTGATGCCCCGGAAACGCCC
>CANPWJ010000253.1 GCA_947584035.1 uncultured Acetatifactor sp.
GAAGGTAAGAGATGCCCAGCGTGATCCCCAGCATGGTGAGGATCAGGAGCACCGAGGTGCCCCATCGGCCCATCAGGTAGTTTTTGGCCCGGTCTTTTAAATTGGAACGGCTCTGATACTGCGTCATATGCTCATCTTCCCCCTGTTTCTTATACGGCCTCGTCCAGGTTCATGCCCACATACCTGGCGCGGTCGGCGGATTTCAATTCCTTCTGATAAGGCGTGTCCTCGTTGAAATACTTGATCTGTGTGTGCGTAGTGCCTCCGGACACATAGGTGCGCCCGCACTCCGGGCAGACCGCCGTGTGGATGGAGACGGAAGCGCTGAGGACCTTTCCCTTTCCCACAGACGCCTTGGAGTAGGCGTTGGAGACATGCTCCTGCTCGTGGGCGCGGACAGCGGCGGGTGCGCTCTCCGGCGACAGATGGGCGGGACTCTTGAAAGAGACCATTTCGTCGGAGCCGTCCTTATATTTGCGGTTTTTGCAGGTCTGGCACTCCTCGCCGGGATCCCAGATCCCCAGACGCTCCAGCGCCTCATCCTTCCGGCTCTTCCCGCCGGGCAGAGCGATATCTTCCAGGGCGTCCCGCCTGGGGCTCCCCAGGGAATACGGGTTCTGCGTGTTCTGATAAGACATGCCGTTGATCGATCCGACAGCGGACATCACAGTCACTTCCTTTCTTTTATCTATATTTATTTCTATCTATATTTATTTCTATCTATATTTATTTCTATCTATATTTATTTATATTGGTCATAAGGATTTCCGTAGTAGCCGCCGTAATATTCCCAAAACTCGTCAAAGTCCATGCCGTACATCTCCTCGTAGGTGGTGTCCAGCTGACGGCGGAAATCGGGATCCTGCAGCATACGGGGCAGCTGGGCGAAGAGAAACACAACGGTGGTGATCGTGAGGATCAGGCTGACGATGCCCGTGCTGATCCCGGCGATGCTCATGCCCGGCATACCGGCTCCCTTGCGGGAGGAGAGCAGCGCAAACAGGATGCTGAGCGCCGCCAGAGGAATCGAAAAGATGACCGTGCAGCACAACAGCAGGGAGGCGATCCCGCAGATCAGGGAGGCGATGGCGAAATTATTGGAAGGATTTCTTGGTGTGTTATTGGGCGAATAATCCATAGTTGCGGCTCCTTTGTCATCGTTTCTTGTTCCCTCTTATCTTATCACGTTCCGGGGAAATAAGCAAATAGAAAAAACGCGGACCGGCCGTTCGTCCGGGCTTGCTTTCCGCCGTTTTTCATGTATAATAAGTATCGAAGGAAAAACGGAAAGGCCGGGGAACGTCTGCGGACAGGACTGGACGGCCCGGCCCCCCGGGAGGATGCGCGTTATGGATATTATACAGACCCTCAAAGAGGAACTGAAAGTAGAGAGATGGCAGGTGGAAGCCGCCGTGAAGCTGATCGACGAGGGAAATACGATCCCCTTCATCTCCCGCTACCGGAAGGAGGCCACCGGCTCCCTGAACGACGAACAGCTGCGGAACCTGGACGAGCGCCTCGCATACCTGAGAGGGCTGGAGGAAAAGAAGGAACAGGTGCTGAAGAGCATTGAGGAGCAGGGACAGCTCACGGAGGAATTAAAGAACAAGATCCTGGCCGCCCAAACCCTGGTGCTGGTGGAGGATCTCTACCGCCCCTACCGCCCCAAGCGAAAGACCCGGGCCAGCGTGGCCAGGGAGAAGGGGCTGGAAGGGCTGGCGGAGTACATCCGGGCCCAGGAGGCCCAGGCGCCCGTGGAGGAGGAAGCCGCCCGGTACGTGTCCGCGGAGAAGGGTGTCGCCACCGTGGAGGAGGCCGTCCAGGGGGCGAAGGATATCCTGGCGGAGAGCATTTCCGACGAGGCGGACTACCGCGCCTATATCCGCAGCGCTACCCTGGAGGAGGGGATCGTTGAAAGTTCCGCCAGGGACGAAAAGACGGAGAGCGTGTACGAGATGTACTATCGGTTCGCGGAGCCGGTGAAAAAGATCGCGGGCCACCGGGTGCTGGCGCTGAACCGGGGCGAGGCGGAGAAGATCCTGACCGTGAAGGTGACCGCGCCGGTGGAGCGTATTCTGCAATATCTGGAGAAAAAGAACCTGACCTCGGACAATCCCTATACCACGCCCCTGATGAAGGAAGCCATCGCGGACAGCTACGATCGTTTAATAGCACCCGCTATTGAACGGGAGATCCGGAATGAGCTGACGGAGAAGGCGGAGGACGGGGCGATCGCGGTGTTTGGCAGGAATCTGGAGCAGCTTCTCCTGCAGCCCCCCATTGTGGGGAAGGTGGTGCTCGGATGGGATCCGGCGTTCCGCACCGGGTGCAAGCTGGCCGTGGTGGATGCCACCGGAAAGGTGCTGGCCACCAAGGTGATCTATCCCACCGCCCCGCAGAACAAGGTGGAGGAATCCAAGACGGAACTGAAGAAACTCATTAAAAAATATAATGTAGATTTAATTTCGGTCGGAAACGGGACGGCTTCCCGGGAGTCCGAGCAGGTTATCGTGGAACTTTTGAAGGAGCTGGACCGCCCGGTGCAGTATGTGATCGTCAACGAGGCGGGAGCCTCCGTGTACTCCGCCAGCAAGCTGGCCACGGAGGAATTTCCGGAGTTTGACGTGGGACAGAGGAGCGCGGCCTCCATCGCCCGCAGACTGCAGGATCCCCTGGCGGAGTTGGTCAAGATCGATCCCAAGTCCATCGGCGTGGGCCAGTACCAGCACGACATGAACCAGAAAAAGTTAAGCGAGGCATTAAACGGCGTGGTGGAGGACAGCGTAAACAAGGTGGGCGTGGACCTGAACACCGCGTCCGTCTCCCTGCTGGGCTATGTCTCCGGCATCAGCAAGATCATCGCCAGAAATATTGTGGATTACCGGGAGGCAAACGGCAGGTTTACCGACCGCCGCCAGCTTTTGAAGGTGCCTAAGCTGGGGCCGAAGGCCTTTGAGCAGTGTGCCGGTTTCCTGCGCATCCTGGATGGGGACAATCCCCTGGACGCGACCAGCGTGCACCCCGAGTCCTATGAGGCGGCGGGGAAGCTTTTGGAACGGCTGGGACTGACCCTGGAGGATGTGAAGGCGGCGCAGAAGAAAGCCGCCGCGGAAAAAGCCTCCGGCAGGAAGGCGGCCCCGGGGCAGAGCGCCCCCGGCAGAGAGCGCCCATCTGAACGCCCGGCTGGACGCCCGGCCGGACGGCAGCAGACCATCCAGGTGCGCAATACCGGGACCGCCATGGGAAAGGCGCTGG
>CANPWJ010000254.1 GCA_947584035.1 uncultured Acetatifactor sp.
CGTCGTAATCGTCCGCCAGCATCAGCCTCGTCATTTCTCCGACCTCGTAGAACCAACGGTCCGGGTTGGGCTGTTCATTGAAGGTCTCGTCGCTCGTCTTCGTCACGGTCCGGACGGACCGGATGCCGTTGGAGCCATTTTCAATATAAAGATAGCCCTTCTCTCCCTCGATCTGGAAGAAGTTCACGCCCCAGGTGTCCTTGGCTCCGGCATTCGTACTGACAAAACCGTCATACTCCATCACCATGACGCCCGAGGTGTCGGAAAGGCCCGGCAGGCGGTTGGCGTGATACCGCGCCGCCTTCGGTTTCCCAAAGAGCAGAACATTCAGCAGCACATTGTAGAAATTGATGTCCATTAGGCAGCCGCCGGCATAGGCTGGGTCGAAGATGGCCGGCTTTTCTCCACGGAGGACGGCGTCATACCGGCTGGAATATTGGCTGTAGTTGCTGATGACAAGCTTGATCCTCCCGATCCTGGGAAGCTCCCCCTTCAAGACAGCGTAGTTCGGCAGGTAGCTGGTGGGCGCGGCCTCCGCCAGGAATACTGCTGTGAAAATCCCCACCGGAACCCCCAGAAAGATCGCCAGGAACGTCCCGATCAGGGAGGTCAGGATCACGTAGAGAATACCAAAGCGGGGGGATGCGGCCGTCGGCTCCCACACAGAGTCAAACAGGATCCTGCGAAGCCCCACCTGTCGGATGGCGGGGGTGCCGCTGCCGATCATATACAGAGTGATAGAGACGACGGCCAGAATGGCGGTCAGGGCACAGACCGTAAAGAGGAGCTGTGCCGCTGCCTCCGCCGCCGCTTTTCGTTTTGGATTCGGTCTTTTCTCTTTGCTCATGCGGCCTTCCTTTTCTCAAACGCGGACGCGTCTGTCATTTCACCGGGATCAGGCCGATGTCCGCAGCGATCTTCTGGCCCTCCTCGCCCAGCACGAAGTCGAACCATGCCTGGACCAGCTCGCTTTGCTCGGAAATCTCACCTAACGTCGCCATCACAAAGGGTCTGCTCAGGAAATAGCTGCCCGCCTTGATATTGTCCACTGTGGCCTCCACGCCCTCCAGCTTAACCGTGGCCACGCTGTCGTCGATGGCATCCAGGGAGGCGTAGCCGATGGCGCCGGGAGTGGAGGCTACCTTGGCGATGACCGCTCCGGTGCTGTCCAGCTCATTGGCGTAGACACAGGCATCCTCGATCTCCAGAAGCTCCTCGAAGGCTCCCCGGGTGCCGCTGCCCGCTTCCCGTCCCACCACCACAATGGGGGCGTCCGCTCCGCCTACCTCGCTCCAGTTCGTGATCTTTCCGGTGTAGATATCCGCCAGCTGCTCTCTGCTCAGATCGTCCACCGTGTTCGCGGGATCCACACAGACGGCGATCCCGTCGATGGCCACGATGTTCTCCACAGCGCCCTTTTCCTTCTCCTCCTCCTTTAGATTTCTGGAAGAGTTTCCAATGTCCACGGTTCCCGCGAGCACGGCCTCGATGCCGGCCCCCGACCCGGTAAACTCGGCGGTGGCGTTCACGTCGGGATATTTCTCACGGAATGCCTCGCAGAGCGCATTGGCCAGATTCTCCATGGAGGTGCTGCCGGAGAGCAGAATGGAGCCGGAGAGCTTCGGCGCTTCCGCTTCCTCCGTGCCGCCCGTTCCTCCCTCCGCCGCATTCCCCGCGGCCTGGGAGGAGGCTCCGGATCCTCCCGCTTCCGGACGCTCCGCGGGACTGCTGCCGCAGCCGGCCAAGGCTCCCATCAGTAAGGCACATGCTCCCAGCATGGCGATCGCTTTTGCTTTCTTGTTGTTCATAATGCGTTCCTCCGTTGTCTGTTTTCTTGTGATTCCAGAGCTATCCTATCACGCCGGGAATTCACATAACATCCGGAGAACGTAATATGTATGTAAAATTTGAGAAAAAACGTCTCCCCGCAGGGGCCTGCACCCGCCGCAGGGGCCGCACCCGTCTCAGGCCTGCACCCGTCTCAGGGTCTGCACCCGCCGCAGGGCGCATACCCCATCTCCAGCACCTCCTCCCTGGAAAGATCCACCTCCATCCGGTTGTGCTCCGCGATCTGCGCCGCGTTCTCACAGCCGGGCAGATGGAATTTCTTGGTGTGGATGTTGCATACATAGGTGACGCTCCCGTAGAGCCGCTCCAGCCCCGGAAGGCTCCGGAAGCGAATCTCCTGCCCGTCACAGGCCGCCAGGATGCTGCTCTGTTCATCGGTGCGGTAGACCGTGACGCCGCGCTCCCACAGGTGCTCCAGGGTTTCCTCATGGGGGTACCCGTAGTCGTTTCCCGCCCCGCAGGAGATCACCGCGTAATCTGGATCCACCGCATCCAGAAACGCCTCTGTGGAGGAGGTATGGCTGCCGTGATGCCCTACCTGGTACACGTCCGCGGAGAGCTCCTCCCCGCCGCGGGTCATATCCCACTCCGCCTCCCGTTCCGCGTCCCCGGTAAAGAGAAAGGAATTCTCCCCCTTTTCCAGCCGGAGGGAGATCGAGGTATTGTTGACCTCCTCATAGGAACGGGACGGCCCCACCACCGTAAATTCCGCGTCCCCCAAAGAATAGCTGCTCCCCGCCGAAGGCGTTGCAAAGGACAGCCCCTGCCCCTCCAGGGCGTCCAGCACGTCCCGGTAGGTGTCGTTCTCCCTCGGGTAGTCCCCCATCAGCACCGTCCCCACCGGGAAATGGGTCAGCACCGCGTCCGCGCCTCCGATGTGGTCCGCGTCCGTATGGGTCAGCACCAGATAGTCCAGCCGGTCCACATCCAGACTTATCAGATATTCCAGCACCAGCACCTCTTTTTCGTTGTCCCCGGCGTCGATCAGCATGGCGTGCTCCCCGTTTCGGACCAGGGTACAGTCCCCCTGCCCCACATCCAGAAAGTACACGTCCATCTCCGTCTGTTCTGCCTGTTCTGCCGTCTGTTCCGCCGCCGGCTCTGCCGTCCCAGCCCTGTTTCCCCCCGCCGCCGGCGCCGTCCGTCCGCACGCCGACAGGAAAAGAAGGACCGCCGTCCCTAAGACAGCCGTCCTTTTGCAAGATCCGTTCCTTCGATTTTTCTTCCGGTGCATGAGCCGCATCCTTCCTCTCTCCTTCCAACCGGGGCATCACTCACTCCGCGAACTGGCTGGCGTCACTCATTCCGCAAACTGTCTGGCGTCACTCATTCCGCAAACTGTCTGGCGTCACTCACTCCGCAAACT
>CANPWJ010000255.1 GCA_947584035.1 uncultured Acetatifactor sp.
GCACCACAAAGGGGGTGCCGTGCTCCTGCAGCAGCTCGACCAGGGGGTTGTGTTCGATGGCGCTGGTCAGGATGGCCGGAAGCCAGATCACGGGCTTCTTTACAATATTCGGCACCTGCAGCATGGAGGTCCCGATCCCCTGGGCGATCAGGCCGCCCACTTTGTTTTCCCGGTAGCTTGCCACCGCAAAGCCCACCATGTTGCAGCAACAGCCCACCGTGGCGGCGCCCGCCGCAAGGCCGCTGATGCTCATGGACACGCCTATGGCCGCGGAGCTGATCGGAAGCGTCAGGATCATCCCCATCAGCACGGAGACGATCACGCCTCCCACCACCGGATGCTGCTCTACGTTAAAATTCACCAGTGCCCCCAGCCATCCCATAAACGCGGTGATGGGCGGCCCCGCCACGATTCCCACGGCGGCGCCGGACAAAATGGACACCAGCGGCGTCACCAGAATATCCACCTTGGTCCTGCCCGCCACTAGATGTCCAATCAGGATCGCGGCTACGGCGGCGATAAAGGCCCCCAGCGGTTCCCCCGCCGATCCCAGCTTATACCGTTCCAGGGCAAGGACCGTGGGAAAGGCCCCGATCATACCGGCCACCGCCGCCGACACCGTCACCAGCGGGCCCTCCCGGAATTTACAGGCTACCCCGACACCGATCCCGGCGCCGGTAACGGTCTTTGCCACGTTGCTGACAGCCGTCAGGTAGGCGCCAAGAGGCCCCCCGATCAGCGCCCCTGCCTGGGCGATGATGGTGCCGATGATCAGCGTGGAAAAAAGCCCCAGCGCCATACCGCTCAGCCCGTCAATAAAAATTTTGTGCAGTCCTGCTCTTATTTTCTCTTTCACGTATCCTCCTATCCTCCCCGCCACTCCCCCACACTGTACCACACGACAGGAGAATCTTCAAGTCTCTTTTTCACCCGGCCGGCAGAATTTCAGCACATCCTCCCATTTCAGGTCTCCTCCGAAAAGATCCAGGGCGCTGCCCACGGTCACATGGACCCGGTCCTTTCCCAGCCTTCGGATCAGCTCCAGATCCTCCAGGCCGCGCACGCCGCCAGCGTAAGTCACCGGGCGCCCGGAGAAATCTCCCAAAAGCTCCACCAGCTCCCGCTCGATCCCTTCCGCCTTTCCCTCCACGTCCACCGCGTGGATCAGAAATTCATCGCAGCTTTCGGAGAGCCGCTCCAAAAGCTCCCGGTTCAGGATCTCCCTGGTTTCCCGCTGCCAGCGGTCCGTCATCACGATATAAGCGTCCCCCCGCTTCCTGCAGCTCACATCCAGGACCAGCCGCTCTCTTCCCACGGCGCGCACCAGCTCGCCCAGCCTGTCAAAACGGATGCGCCCCTCCTGAAAGACATAGGAGGTGACGATCACGTGGGAGGCGCCCGCGCTCAGGTACTCTTCCGCGTTCTTGGGCGTGATCCCGCCTCCCACCTGCAGCCCTCCCGGGTAAGCGTGAAGCGCCAGAAGCGCCTGACGCTTCGTCTCTTCATAATAGGGGCTTTCCGCGGGATTTAAGAGAATGATATGGCCTCCCTTCAGACCGGCGTCCCGGTACAGCCGGGCAAAAAAAGCGGCGTCCTGGCCGGACACAAAGTTCTCCTCCGCCCGGTCCCCGCGGTCTCGCAAACTCCCGCCGACGATCTGCTTTACCTTTCCGTTGTGAATGTCAATACAGGGTCGAAATTCCATTTGGAGCCTCCATACATTTTTTATTGTTTTTCATTTTTTTAATGAAGCGGAGCTTTTTCGTCCCGCGCTCTGCAAAACGGTATAAAAAAGCGGCTTCTGCACATACTATCAGCGGGCCAGAGAAAATGACCATTCAATACCAATCAACAGGGAACAATCATTATGGAAAAAGGGAGGACGCTATGAAAAAGACAAGACACACGAAGCAATTTTTGGTGTTAGGTCTTGCGGTGGCATATATGTGTCTCGCGACCGCCTGCACCAGCGGAGACAAAAACAACACCTCTGACAGCGGCATGACAAGCAGCGAGGGTTCCGCCGCCGGAGCCGGAAACAGCGGTACAAACGGTAACGGCGTAAACGGCAGCACGAACGGCAACGGCGTAAATGGCAGCACGAACGGCAGCGGCGTAAATGGCAGCACGAACGGCAGCGGCATGAACGGCGGCACGGACGGCAGTGATCTCATGGAGGACGCCGGAAACCTGATCGACGACGCGGTGGACGGCGCCGCAGACGGCCTGACCGATATCACGGACAAGCTTCTGGGCGACGACAACGATCCCGTGGCGGATCAGAATAACAACAGCGTGACCAGCGGCACCGACAACGCAAACAACGGCGCGGCCGGAAACGCCGGCAGCACAAACAACGCAAACGGTACAAACGGCGGCGCAGCCGGCAGCACTGGCAGCACAAACGGCACCAACACCGGCAGCACCGGACGTATGAGCGGCGGCGCCAATTCCGCCCGGTAACGGAGGATCCTGTCCGGGACGTGCGGTTCCCGCCAAAAAAAGCACCTTCCCCGCCGGATCGTTACCGCTCCGCCGCGGGAAGGTGCCTCTGTTACATAGAAGCGTCGATCACATGGCTCATGTTGTAGAGCCCGGGGCCCTTGCCCGCGAGGAATTTTGCCGCCTGGACGGCCCCCTTTCCAAACACCGCCTTGGAGTATGCGGTGTGCGAGAAGGTGACCACCTCGTCCGTCCCGGCAAAGATCACATCGTGCTCTCCCACGATGGTGCCGCCGCGGACCGCGCTGATCCCGATCTCCTTCTTCGGCCGCCGCTCTCTCCTGCCGCTCCGGTCAAACACGTACCCGTAATCCTCACCGATCTCCTCCCGGATGGAATCCGCCAGGGCCAGCGCGGTCCCGCTGGGAGCATCCAGCTTCAGGTTGTGGTGCTTCTCCAGGATCTCCACGTCAAATCCGGCCGGGGAGAGGATCCCCGCCGCCTCCTTCAAAAGCTTTAAGAGCATATTGATGCCCAGGGACATATTGGCCGAGCGCAGAACCGCCACCTTTCGGGAGGTCTCCTCCACCCTGCGAAGCTGCTCCTCACTCAGGCCCGTGGTGCAGAGGACACAGGGAAGCCCGTGCGCCGCGCAGTAGTCCAGCACATTGTCCACCGCGGAGGCCGTGGAAAAGTCGATCAGGCAGTCCGCCTCCGCATGGCATTTGTTGATATCGTCAAACAC
>CANPWJ010000256.1 GCA_947584035.1 uncultured Acetatifactor sp.
GATCGACCTGGAGGATCTGCCCGGGGAGCTGACGCGGCTTCGGGCGCATCTGTACCTTCCGGAACGGGACCGGCTGGCGGTGGAGATCGAGGATCTGGGGCTTGGCGTATTCCGAAAGCCCACGCATCATATCTGGCGGGAGGAGATCCTGCTGTCCTAGTGTGAAAGGCAGTCAAAGGAGAGAGGAGTCATGCGCACCTGTATCTGTATCGGCAATTATGCCGCAACTCCATATTATATCGCCGGGCTGGAGCTTCCGGTGTACTGTGTCGAGGAGCTCTGCTACTGTATGAAGGAGCACGCTTTTTTTCTGGACAAAAGCCTGATGAATGAAGCGCTGGCGGACTGGATCGGGAGCGTCTGCGCGCTTCCGGAGCTGGCGGGAAGCCTGTCCCTCCTGATCCGCAGACAGGACAGCCTGAGCAGCTTTGTCAGGATGATCCTGGAGTATGTGGGGCTGTACGACAGCGCCGAGATCCGGGAGGTGGAGGAGGTGCTGCAGAAGGGCTCCGGCCTGAGCGGTATTGAGAAGCGGAAGAGCCAGATCGACGCCCTGGTGGAGCAGAAAAAGTATGTGACGGCCATCCGGGGGTACGACGCCCTTCTGGAAAAATGGGAGGAGGACTCCCCCGAGCTTCCGGCAGGGGAGGTGCGCGCCTCCATTTTTCACAACAAGGGCGTGGTCATGGCCCGTCTGATGCGCTACGGGCAGGCGGCGGAATGTTTTCTGAAGGCGGCGGAGATCTCCCGGAAGATGTGCGAGTACGAGGCTTTTTTGGCGGCGAAGCGCATGGAGCTGAGCGAGAGCGAGTATATTGCCTTCGCGGCGGGGCTGTCCGGAAATTATGACAGCACGCTGGCGCTGGAGCGGACCATGGAGCAGCTGCGGCAGGGCTGGGAGGAGCAGGTGTCCTACAAGCGTCTCGCCCTGCGCAAAAGCTGGCGCGAGGGAGGCGACCGGCAGAAGTATTATGAGGAGAACGAGCGCCTGACCCAGGCGCTGAAAGAGGAATATCGGGACAGCGTGAGCGAATAGCGCGGGGAAAGCGGGTATGCGCCGCATGTCCCGGGCGGACATCCGCTGTCCGGGCAGGAGGTTCCCCGAACGGGGTCAGGGAGGTTTCTATGGGATGGTTTCAGAGATGGTTTGGCAAAAAGCAGAGGGAGGAAAAGCCCGAGGAGGACTGGGACAGCATCGTCTATGCCAGGGACAGCGTGGACTTTTCCGATGAGGAGCAGCGGAGACGCTATGTGGAGAGCTGCCTGGAGCAGATGGCGGAGGCTTCCCGGGAGATCGACCTTTTGACGGGAGAATACCAGCTGGTGACGGCCTACCTGACGGACACGGACGAGATCGAGGCGCTTCCGGAGAAGGAGCGGGAGGAGCTCGATCTGATCGCCCGCAAGCTTTCCGTCCTGGAGCAGGAGACGGATCACTACCGGGGAAAGAAGGACCGCATGAGCGACGCCCGGTATTACCAGATGCGCAGACAGGAGGCCGAGGTGACGGAAGGGATCGAGAAGCTCAAGGAGGCGGAGAGCTATGCCGGACTGGTCAAGCGCGATCTGAGGAGGCTGGACGGGGAGCGGCACGCTTACGAGTACCGGCGCGCGGAGCTTTATAATATGATGAACAATCTGCGGGGGATGGCCGTCATCTTTGTGACCGCCCTGGCGGTGTGTATGCTGATGCTCTTCTGTCTGCAGTTCTTTTTTCATATGAACGCCTACGTGGGTTATATCCTGGCGGTGGCGGCGGGAGCGGTCGCCCTGACCGTGCTGTATGTAAAGTATATGGACGCCGACCGGGAGCGCGGCCGTGTGGAGCGGGGGATCAACAAGATCATCCAGCTGCAGAACAAGGTCAAGATCCGGTACGTGAACAACCGTCAGCTGCTGGACTATCTGTATCTGAAGTATGAGACGGACAGCGCCAAAAGCCTGGAGAGCTGCTGGAACGAGTATCTTCAGGAGAAGGAGGAGCGGAAGCAGTTTGCCGAGGCGGAGGCAAAGACGGAGTACTATCAGAAGGCGCTGGTGGAGAAGCTTTCCTGCTATCGGGTGAGCGATCCGGGCCGCTGGATCCATCAGGTGCAGGCCCTCCTGGACAAGCGGGAGATGGTGGAGATCCGGCATGAGCTGATCCAGCGCAGACAGTCCCTGCGGGGGCAGCTGGACTATAATACGGACGTGGCGCAGACCGCCAGGAAGGAGATCATGGGGGTGGTGGAGCAGAACCCCTCCTACGCCCGGGAGATCCTGGATATGGTGGACCGCTATGAGGAGGGTACCTGAGGCCCGGAGACGAAAGAAGCCGTGAAAAAAATTTGATTTTTAGAGCATATATGCTATACTAGGTTTGTATTTAACAGACCCTGTGTTTCACAGAGCTGATTGCAAAGGAAAATGCATCCAAGGAAAGGGACAGAGACCAGTGGCAGACAACATCTATGTGCAGACAGAGGATTTCGATAAGTGCGGGGAGGAGTGCGGCGTCTTTGGCGCTTACGATTTTGACGGCGGGGACGTGGCGTCCACGATCTATTATGGGCTGATGGCCCTGCAGCACCGCGGGCAGGAGAGCTGCGGCATCGCGGTCAGCGATACGAACGGGCCCATGGGAAAGGTTTTGAGCAGCAAGGATATGGGCCTGGTCAACGAGGCGTTTACGCCGGAGGACCTGGAGAAGCTCAAAGGCGATATCGGTGTGGGGCATGTGCGGTATTCCACCGCGGGGAAATCCACCCGGGAGAATGCCCAGCCGCTGGTGCTCAATTATGTGAAGGGGACGCTGGCGCTGGCGCACAACGGCAATCTGATCAACACCCCGGAGCTGCGGCACCGTCTGGCCTACACGGGCGCCATTTTCCAGACCACCATCGACTCGGAGATCATCGCCTACGGCATCGCCAGGGAACGGCTGAAGTCCAGGACGGTGGAGGAGGCGGTGGGCCGTGCCATGGACAACATCAAGGGCGCGTATTCGCTGGTGATCATGTCCCCCAGGAAGCTGATCGGAGCCAGGGATCCCTTCGGGTTTCGGCCCCTGTGCATCGGCAGACGGGACAATACCTATCTGCTGGCCAGCGAGAGCTGTGCGCT
>CANPWJ010000257.1 GCA_947584035.1 uncultured Acetatifactor sp.
CAGTACGACTTTGTGGTGGTGGACACGCCGCCCCTGGGGAGCGTGATCGACGCGGCGGTGGTGGCAAAGCGCTGTGACGGCGCTGCACTGGTGATCGAGAGCGGAAGCGTCAGCAGACGGTTTGTCCGGAAGGTAAAGGAGCAGATGGAGGTCACGGGCTGCCGGGTGCTGGGCGTCGTGCTGAACAAGATCAGCATGAGCGGCAAGGGCTACTACGGCAAATATTATGGGAAATACTACGGGAAGTATTACGGCAACTATGGGAAGGAATAAGAAGGAGTAGCCATGGCGCGCAGGATCTCCAACAGTCCGTCCTCCTCGTTGGTCCGCTCCGTCACCAGATCCGCCCGGGCCTTTACCCGCTCGGAGGCGTTGGCCATAGCGATCCCTGTGTGGGCGGCTTCCAGCATGGAGAGGTCGTTCTCCTCGTCGCCGGCGGCGTAGGTGTGCGTGCGGAGCACCGGCAGATAGTCCGTCACATAGCGGAGGGCGTTTCCCTTGCCCGCGCCCCGGGGCAGGATTTCCAGATAGCGGTCGTTGGAGAAGGCGATCTGGAGCCGTTCGCTTAAGTCCGCCTGCGACAGAAGGGCTTCCCGGAAGGCTTCCAGCCTGGAGCGGTCCGTCAGATGGATGGTCTGCAGCTTAAAGCTCCCCTCCGGGAGAGCGGCAGCGATATCCGGCACGTATTTTACGGGCATGTGGATCCGTCTGCGGTAAAAACGCAGCTCCTCATTGTCCTGGGTGCAGACGATCTGGGAGCGGGTGTAGCCGTGAATGTGGAGTCCCCATCGGTGGGCCAGCTGGATGACCGCGGCCAGATCGGCCTGGCAGATCCGCTGTTCCAGAATGGGTTTTTCGGCGTCGCAGTCGTAGATGAGCGCGCCGTTGTTGGAGATGATGAGCATGTGGGGGTAGAAGAGCCCTGCCTGTTCCCGCACCTCCAGGATGCTGGGGAGGGGACGCCCGGAGCTTAAGACCAGATGGTGCCCGGCGCCGGTCAGGCGGTCCAGGGCTTCCTTCATGGCAGGGCTCACCGTGCTGTCGTTTCGAAGGAGTGTCCCGTCCATATCGGTAAACAGGATCTTTTTCTTGCTGTTCTCTAACTGCTCCCACACCTCATCGTGCACATAGAGCTTTCCGTAGCCGACGCCCAGATCGAGCCCCGGCTTGTTGGCACCGTGGAAATCCGAACCGCCGCTGATCAGCAGGCGGTATTTTTGTGCCAGCTCCCGGATCTGGCGCTCCTCCGCGGAGGAATAGGTGCTGTAGACGGCTTCAATGCCGATCAGCCCGGCTTCCTTCAGCTCAGCCACCAGCTGCTCCAGGCGTGCGTCGCTCATGCGGTAGAGGATGGGATGGGCCAGGACGGGGATGCCGTCCGCGGCCAGGATCAGCTCCACCGCCTGTACGGGGGTGACCTTTTCCCGGGGCACATAGCAGGGACAGTGGTCTCCCACATAGCGCTCAAAGGCCTCCGGCAGACTCCGGATGTAGCCGTGGTTCAGGAGATATTTGGCGTAGTGGGCTCTGGTGATCACGGCCCCCGGAAATGCGGCGGTGAGCTTCTCGTAGGAGATGTCGATCCCCGCTGTCTCCCGCAGCCGGTCGCACATCCTTCGGTTGCGCTCGTCGCGGGATTCCACAAAGGACCGGAGAGCGTCCGTGAAGGCGGGAGAGCGGTAGTCGATATCCAGCCCCAGCACATGGACGTCCCTTCCTTGGTACTCGGTGGAGAATTCGATCCCGGGGATCACCCGGGGGATTCCTGTCTGCGTTTCCCGGGCCGCCGTCCGCAGCTGCTCCGCGTAGGAAAGAGCCTCCGCGAGACCCTCCACCGTGTCGTGGTCGGTCAGCGCGAAGGCGGTCAGGCCCTTTTGTATGGCATAGTCCACCAGCTCCCGGGGGGAGAGGGTGCCGTCGGAACGGTTGGAATGTACGTGAAGGTCTATCATTTTGTGCCTCAGTCCTCGTCGTCGTCTTTGTTTGCGGTAAATACGGTGCGCTTCCGGGCCATCTCGTCGCTCTCCAGATACTCGTCGTAGGTGGTGATCTTGTCAATGAGCGTGCCGTCCGGCAGGATCTCCATGATGCGGTTGGCCGTGGTCTGGACGAACTGGTGGTCATGGCAGGCGAAGAGTGCGACGCCCGGGAATTTGATCAGCCCGTTGTTCAGAGCGGTGATGGACTCCATGTCCAGGTGGTTGGTGGGCTCGTCCAGGATCAGGCAGTTGGCACCGCTGATCATCATTTTAGACAGAAGGCAGCGCACCTTCTCCCCGCCGGAGAGCACCTTCACCTTTTTCACACCGTCCTCCCCGGCAAAGAGCATCCGCCCCAGGAAGCCGCGCACATAGGTCACGTCCTTGACGGGGGAATAGCCGGTGAGCCAGTCCACGATGGTCAGGTCGTTGTCAAATTCGGCGGTGCTGTCCTTGGGAAAGTAAGCCTGGGAGGTGGTCACGCCCCACTTATAGCTGCCCTCGTCCGGCGCAAGCTCTCCCGCAAGGATCTGAAAGAGCGTGGTCTTGGCCAGCTCGTTGCCGCCCACAAAGGCGATCTTGTCGTCGTGCCCCATGACGAAGGAGATATCGTTTAGGACCTTCTCCCCGTTTACGGTTTTGGAGAGATGCTCCACCGTGAGGACCTCGTTCCCGATCTCCCGGTCGGGGCGGAAATCAATATAGGGATATTTGCGGCTGGAGGGCTTGATGTCGTCCAGCTCGATCTTTTCCAGGGCGCGCTTTCTGGAGGTGGCCTGTTTGGACTTGGAAGCGTTCGCGGAGAAGCGGGAGATAAATTCCTGCAGCTCCTTGATCTTTTCTTCCTTCTTCTTGTTGGCCTCCTTCATCTGCCGGATGAGAAGCTGGCTGGATTCATACCAGAAATCATAATTCCCGGCGTAGAGCTGGATCTTTCCATAGTCGATATCCGCGGTGTGGGTGCACACCTTGTTCAGGAAGTAGCGGTCGTGCGAGACCACGATCACGGTATTGTCAAAGCCGATCAGAAATTCCTCCAGCCAGGCGATGGCGTCCAGATCCAGATGGTTGTTGGGCTCGTCCAAAAGCAGGATGTCCGGATTGCCAAAGAGAGCTTTT
>CANPWJ010000258.1 GCA_947584035.1 uncultured Acetatifactor sp.
GACGAAGCTTTGGCTGACACGCTCGATCCGGCGCGGGCTTGTGACGGACAGCCGCATCTGCCTGTGAAGGAGCACGGACAGCAGATCGGCGATCTCCTCCGCCGACTGCCCGCCCTTCTTGTCCGTGCACATCATCATGCCCACAGAGCGCCTCCCGTTCTCTCCCGGCAGATAGCAGAGGCCGTCCGCCAGGATCCCTTCCGCCCGCAGCGCGTTTGAAACGCTCCTGCGCCGTTTTTCCGGAAAGGGTTCATAGCAGATCACCTCCTCCGCCGCCTCCGACAGGATCTGCGCCACGGCGCTCAATCCTCTGCTCATCACCTGGAGGTTCTCCCACCGTCTGCGCTCCTCCAGGATCTCCTGACGGTCCGATCCGCCGCCCGCAAACTCTCCCGCAAAGCCTCTGGACAATTCCCGAAAGCTCTCCGCATATCCCAGCAGCCGCCGTCTGCACAGCTCCGGCACCTGCACGGTCTGTTGTTTCTCCCGGGACTGTCTCTGCCTCCAGTCTATGCCAAATTCCATGATCCGCTCCACCTTTCCTTTTCTGTGCCGTTCAAAAAGCGGCAATTCCGATTATAGGAGCAGACCTGTCTTTTTTGTGTCAAATTTGGGGACAAACCCATTCATATTTTGCGACAAAAAAACACAGGAGCTAAAGATACGCTCTTTAACTCCCGCCTAATCTTCCTTAAATAAGATCTCACCTTCATACATGAGGCCCAGCTTATCCTTGGCGACCTCCTCCACATATCCCTTGGTCTGCGTGTATTTCCGGTATTCCTCGATCTCCTCCGCCCGAAGCTCCTCCGCCTCGATCTGCGAGTATAAAAGCTCCTCCCTCGCGGTATAATTGTCGATCTTATGCCGCAGATCCATACTCTTTACCATGACTACCACCATGATCATAACCACGATCAGCGTCACAAGGAACATGCTGAAACGGTTCTGATGCCTCTTCCGGTAGGCTGCGCGACTTCTTGCCATTCTCTTCTCCCGATACAAAAGATCCCTGTCAAACCCTTACATAGTCATTTTAAGTACTTTCAGTAAAAACGTCAACTTTTTTTTGAAAACTTTTTTCACTTTTCTGCGGCGGTTCGCCCGCTGTGCCGCCTTGCCGTGCCAGGCGTCCCGCAGCCTCCTCCAAAGTGCCCGCAGCGGACGAAGCGGGATGGAAAGGGCCTGTTCCAAAAATTCCCGCACCTTTCCCAGCGCCAGAGCGGTATACCGGACGAACCAGGGGCTGACCAGCTTCTTATACAGCACGATCCCCGTCATAGCCCCCAGCACGGCAAACCACCGGAGCGTGCCGTCGCTCATCCGGTACATCAAAAGAAAGACCTCTGCCGCGCAATAGGCCCAGAATCCCAGATCCTCCACGGAAACCATAAAGCCGCTGTGGGGAAAGACCCTCCGCAGGATCCGCAGGATATCGTACACAAAGGTAACAAAAATGCCCGTAACCAGGGCATACAGAAGAAACGCGTTCTCGTCCGCCATAGGCCGCTCCCTTTACCGAAACAGCTTTGCCAGCAGCGATTCCGCTTTCTGACCGCTTCCCGCCACGTCCGAGTAGGTGAAGCTGTCGATCTTGCCGTCCACATCCACCTCTCCCTTGTCCAGAGTGAGCCGGTTCACATGCAGATCGTCCCCCTTGATCATCAGCATCCCCTGCTCCGTCTCCAGCAGGATCTCATGCACGTCAAAGGAGAGCACATCGTTCACGCCGTTGATCGTACAGGTCTTTCGATTGGTCATTGTGACCTTATGCATGCGGGCGGTCCCGTTCAGATCCTCCATAACATCCCCTCCTAAATACCATCCAATCTGGATCCCTTGTAAAGTATATTAGAGGGCGCCGCACAAAATACCTACAAATATCGGAACAGCTCCTTGGCCTCGTCCTTCTTCACCGTCTCCTGCACGTCGAGCACCTCCACCTTTACCTCCTTATTTCCAAAGGAGATCGAAAGAATATCCCCCTCCTTCACGTTCGCGGAAGCCTTGGCCGGCTTGCCGTTGATGGCAACCCTTCCGCTGTCGCAGGCCTCGTTGGCGACCGTGCGGCGCTTGATCAGCCGGGAAACCTTCAGATACTTGTCCAACCTCATTATTCTTCCTCCCAATCCTGTTCTGTCTGCTTCTGTCCTGTTCTGCCTGATCCTGTCTTGTTCCGTTTGCACCCGCCCTGTTCTGTCTGTACAAACGATAAAAAACGCATCTGCCAATACGAGATGGACAGATGCGTTTCCTGTTTCCGCTTCAACAAATGCAGGTCGATTAGTTCAAAGCGTCCTTAAATGCCTTGCCGGCCTTGAACTTAGGAGCCTTGGAAGCAGCGATCTTCATGGTCTTGCCGGTCTGAGGATTTCTGCCCTCTCTGGCTGCTCTCTCAGCAACCTCAAAGGTGCCGAAGCCAACCAGCTGAACCTTGTTGCCCTTCTTGAGCTCTGCAGCAACAACATCCGTAAATGCCTTCAGTGCCTTCTCTGCGTCCTTCTTGGAAATAGCAGCCTCATCTGCGATTGCTGCAACTAATTCTGTCTTGTTCATTTTTTAACTCCTCCTGTACTGAGCTTTCTAAGATTGTATAGTGCCCCAGATGCTTCTACTGAAACGTCTATACATATATATATCTGGTTTTTCGTGTTTTGTCAAGGCATTTTTCCTATATTTGCGCCAGTTGCGCCAGTTTTTTACCGCGCAGTCCCGATTATACGCGTTTCTCATACCTGTTTATCACATCCTCGGTGCGGTCCGCCAGGATCTGCTCCGGCGACAGTCTGCAGATCCGTGAAAGATTGGACAGAGACAGCAGCATGTCGCCCACGACCTCCGTGATCCGGGGGTCATAGTCCGCCGGCGTCAGCTCCCGCAGCTTTTCCGCCGCCCCGGCAAGCTCCTGCACCGTCTCCTCATACCCCTTCCCCGGCTCATAGAGCTTGTCCGCTTTTTTCAATACCTTCGCCGCCCTGGCTAGGGCGGGAAGCTCCTGGGGGATCTCCCGCAGCGGCGTCACGGGAGCGTGGGTTTTTTCCTTCTTTTTGATTTCCTCCCAGTTTTCCAGTACCTGGCCGGAACCGTTCACACTCGT
>CANPWJ010000259.1 GCA_947584035.1 uncultured Acetatifactor sp.
GAAGCAATGGGGCTCGAACCCATGACCTCTCGCGTGTGAGGCGAACGCTCATCCCGGCTGAGCTATGCTTCCATGTCCTCTATTATAACACGCCGTTCGGGAATTGCAAGCGGAACTTTGTCCGTTCAAAAAAACTTTGTCCGTTCAAAAAATTCCCGGAAGAGACTGCGATATATAGTTATCAAAACTATATAAAAGGACTATCATTTCTACGAAATGTATCAATCGTGTCAAAAACTATTGATTTTCCCCACACAAAATGGTATCCTATGCTCTGTAAAGAATCTGGAAGAAAGCCGTCCGCGGCGGGAAAGTGCGGCCCGGGGACGGCGGGGAGGGGCAAATGAGTGAAAAATACCATATCGTCAGCGACGGATCCTGCGATCTGCCGCCGGAGCTGGCCAGGGATAAGGACATAACGGTCGTGCCGTTTTATGTGTCGTTTGACGAGGAGCATTATCAGAAGGAAATGGTAGAGATCGGAGTGCGCGACTTCTATCAGAGGATGGTGGACAACCCCAAGGTGTATCCCAAGAGCTCCATGCCCTCCTCCCAGGATTACATGGACGCGTTCCTGCCCTTTGTAAAGGCCGGGACTCCGGTGATCTGTATCTGCATCACCGCCAAATTCAGCGGGTCGGTACAGTCCGCGGTCAACGCCAGGGAAATGCTCCTGGAGGAATATCCGGATGCGGAGATCACGGTGATCGACTCCACGGTGAACACGGTGCTGCAGGGCATCTTTGTGCTGGAGGCCGCCCGGATGCGGGACAGCGGGGCGGAATACCAGGAGACCGTCCGGCGTCTGGAGGAGATCAAGAGCACGGGAAGGATCTTTTTCACCGTGGGCGATATGGAGTACCTGAAGCATGGGGGACGCATCGGAAAGGTGGCCAGCGTGGCCGGCAGCGTGCTGGGGATCCGCCCCATCATCACGCTGAAGCAGGGGGAGATTTTTGCCTCCGGAATCGGGAGGAGCAGACGGGGAACGGTGTACAAGAATATTGACCTGCTCCTCAACTATCTGGGGGAGCAGGACGCCTCCGCGCAGGATTACTCTATCTGCGTGGGCTACGGATATGACCGGGAGGAGGCGGTAAAGTTCCGGGACGATGTGGCCGCGGCGCTCCGGGAAAAAGGGCATGGGGACGTGCCGATCGAGCTCTATCAGATTGGGGCGACCATCGCCGTCCACACAGGCCCCTATCCGCTGGGGATCGGCATTGTCCGAAAGAGCCTGTGAGGCTTTGGATCAGCGCGGTTTACAGGCCCGGTAGAGCTCCGCGACGCTGGTGAAGGCGTAGGTGGGAGGATAGGCGGTGTTGACCAGGTCAGAGGGCTTGGCCTCTCCGGTAAAGACCACACAGGTGTCCACGCCGCCGTTGATGCCGCAGGCGATGTCCGTGTAGAGGCGGTCGCCTACCACCAGCGTTTCCTCCGGGGTGAAGCCGGATGCCTCCAGGCAGAGGGACACCACCTCCCCGCTGGGTTTGCCCAGATAGACGGGAACCTTGTCCGTGGTGGCGGTGATCATATCGCAGATCGCCCCGCAGTCGGGGATAAAGCCGAAGTCGGTGGGACAGCGAAGATCCGGGTTGGTGGCGTAGAAGGGCACGTCCATGGTAAGGAGCACGTGGCTGATCTGGATCAGCTTCTTGTAGCTTAACTCGCTGTCATAGGCCGCCACTACGCAGTCGATCCCCTTCTCGCAGATCTCCGTGACGAGAAGGCCGTTCTTTCGGAGCTCTTCCACAAAGGAGGCGGTGCCGAGCACAAAGATCTTTTTTCCCAGGTAGTGCTTTTTTAAAAAGCGTATGGTCAGATATCCGGAGGTGATAAACTGGTCCCCGGTGGTCTCGAGGCCGAAGGCATCCCGGAACTTTTTGACGTAATCCGCCCCGCTCCTGGTGGAATTGTTGGTGATATAGTAGGCTTTTCCGCCGATGGCGCGGATGTGGTCCAGCAGCTCCCGGCTCCCGGAATACAGCGTGTCTCCCACCGCGATCGTGCCGTCGATGTCAAATAAAAAGAGCTTCTTTCTGCACAGATTTTTCAGCTTGTCGGAACCGGCCCCGCGGCTTAGATCGGTGTGGCTTTCCATGGTCATCTCTCCTTCATTTCCCATCCTTTTATTTTACCAGACAACGATTTTTTTTTCTACCCCCCAAAGTGCGCGATTGACTTCATTTATAGAAAATGCTAGACTAATGATAGTAAAAAAATAAAAAGGAGGCTATTACAATGGGATTTTTGACAGGAAAGACAGCGATTATTACAGGCGCCGGGAAAGCGACCCTAAGCAACGGGCGGTGCGGTTCCATCGGCTACGGGATTGCCACCGCTTATGCGAAAGAGGGCGCCAACCTGGTGATCACCGGACGTAATGTGCAGAAGCTGACTGACGCCAAGCAGGATCTGGAGTCCAAGTACGGCATCCAGGTCCTCACCGTCCAGGCGGACGTGAACGCGGGCGCGGACAATGAATCGGTGGTTCAGAATGTGGTCAAGCAGACCGTTGATACCTTTGGGGACATCCATGTGCTGATCAACAACGCGCAGGCCTCCGCCTCCGGCGTGACGCTGGCGGATCACACCACCGAGCAGTTTGACCTGGCGCTCTATTCCGGACTGTACGCTACTTTCTATTATATGAAGGCGTGCTATCCTTATCTGGCCAAGACCAAGGGCTCTGTGATCAACTTCGCCTCCGGCGCGGGGCTGTTCGGAAATTACGGCCAGTGCGCATACGCCGCCGCCAAGGAGGGCGTGAGAGGACTGACCCGCGTGGCCGCCACCGAGTGGGGCAAGGACGGGATCAATGTCAACATTGTGTGCCCGCTGGCCTGGACGGCGCAGCTGGAGAAGTTTGAGCAGGCATATCCCGAGGCGTTCAAGGAGAATGTGAAGATGCCGCCCATGGGACACTACGGGGATCCGGAGGATGAGATCGGGCGCGTGTGCGTTCAGCTGGCATCTCCTGACTTTAAGTTTATGACCGGGGAGACGATCACGCTGGAGGGCGGCCTGGGCCAGAGACCGTA
>CANPWJ010000260.1 GCA_947584035.1 uncultured Acetatifactor sp.
TGGTCGCCGGAGGAATGGAAAATATGTCCATGGCGCCCTACGCCATTCCCCAGGCGCGCTTCGGCTACCGCATGAACAACGGGACCCTGGTGGACACCATGATCAAGGACGCCCTTTGGGATGCGTTTAACGATTATCACATGATCAAGACCGCGGACAATATCTGCGAGGAGTGGGGGCTGACCCGGGAGGAGCTGGATGCGTTCGCGTTAAGGAGCCAGCAGAAGGCGGAGGCCGCACAGAAGAACGGTTTCTTTAAGGCGGAGATCGTACCCGTGGAAGTGAAGAAGAAAAAGGAGACCATCCTGTTCGATACCGACGAGGGCCCCAGACCCGGCTCCACCATGGAGGGACTGGCAAAGCTGCGCCCCATCAACCCGGGCGGCTTCGTCACCGCGGGCAACGCTTCCGGCATCAATGACGGCGCTGCCGCCATCGTCGTGATGAGCGAGGAGAAGGCCAAGGAGCTGGGCGTGAAGCCCATGGCCACCTATGTGGCCGGCGCTCTTGCCGGAGTCCGTCCCGAGGTCATGGGGATCGGCCCCGTAGCCGCCACTCGCAAGGTGATGGCCAAGACGGGCATGAAGATCGAGGACTTTGATATCATCGAGGCCAACGAGGCGTTTGCCGCACAGTCCGTAGCCGTGGGCAAGGAGCTTGGCATCGATGTGGAAAGACAGTTGAATCCCAACGGCGGCGCCATCGCCCTGGGACATCCGGTGGGCGCTTCCGGCTGCCGGATCCTGGTGACCCTGCTCTACGAGATGCAGGCGCGCGGAGCCAAAAACGGCCTGGCGACCCTCTGCATCGGCGGCGGAATGGGCTGCTCCACCATTGTAAAGATCGAAGATTGAACGGAACAGGAGGAAACCTATGGAATACATTTTATATGAGCAAAAGGGAGACTATGCCCTTCTCACCATCCAGCGGGAGAAGGCGCTGAATGCCCTGAATTCCCAGGTGCTCGACGAGCTGAACGGCGCTCTGGATGCCATCGACCTGGATACGGTCCGCTGTCTGATCCTGACCGGGGCCGGCTCCAAATCCTTTGTGGCCGGTGCGGACATCGGCGAGATGAGCACCCTGACCAAGGCCCAGGGAGAAGCCTTCGGCAAAAAGGGAAACGACATTTTCCGCAGACTGGAGACGCTCCCCATCCCCGTGATCGCCGCGGTAAACGGCTTCGCGCTGGGAGGCGGCTGTGAGCTCGCCATGAGCTGCGATATCCGCATCTGCTCCGACAACGCCGTGTTCGGACAGCCGGAGACAGGGCTGGGGATCACCCCGGGCTTTGGAGGGACTCAGAGGCTGGCCCGTATCGTGGGCGTCGGAATGGCGAAGCAGATGATCTATACCGCCCGCAACATCAAGGCGGACGAGGCGTACCGCATCGGCCTTGTGAACGCGGTGTATCCGCAGGAGGAGCTGCTTCCCGCCGCGGAGAAGCTGGCCGGAACGATCGCAAAGAACGCGCCCATCGCCGTGCGCAGCTGCAAGAAGGCCATCAATGAGGGTCTGGACGCGGACATGGACGAGGCGCTGGTGATCGAGGAGAAGCTGTTCGGCGGCTGCTTTGAGACAGAGGATCAGCGGTACGGCATGGCCTTTTTCCTGGACAAAAACAAGGAAAAGGTGAAGGAGCCTTTTCGGAACCGCTGATGGATTGAGGGGATCACCCCGGAAAGACAAGGAGGAGTTTATTATGAAGGTAGGTATTATCGGAGCGGGCACCATGGGTGCCGGAATTGCACAGGCGTTTGCCATGACATCCGGCTACGAGGTATATCTGTGCGACATCAGCCAGGAGCTTGCGGACAAGGGCAAGGCGCGGATCCTCAAGAATCTGGATTTCCTGGTAGGCAAGGAGAAGATCACCCGGGAGGAGGCGGACGCCATAGCGGCGAAGGTCGCCACCGGACAGAAGGAGATCTGTACCGAGGCGGATCTGATCATTGAGGTGGCCCCGGAAAATATGGAGATCAAAAAGACCACCTTTCAGGAGCTGCAAAAGATCGTTCCCGCGGGCTGTATCTTTGCCTCCAACACCTCCTCGCTGTCCATCACCGAGATGGGCGCTGGACTGGACCGTCCTCTGGTGGGGATGCACTTCTTTAATCCCGCGGACCGCATGAAGCTGGTGGAGGTGATCGCGGGCGCCAATACGCCTGTGGAGCTGGTGGAGAAGATCAAGTCCATCGCCGCGGAGATCGGCAAGACGCCTGTGGAGGTCAACGAGGCGGCAGGGTTTGTGGTAAACCGTATCCTGATCCCCATGATCAACGAGGCGATCAACGTATACGCGGCCGGCGTTGCCAGCGTTCAGGACATTGACACCGCCATGCAGCTGGGAGCCAACCATCCCATGGGGCCGCTGGCACTTGGCGACTACATCGGCCTGGACATCGTTCTGGCCATTATGGAGGTCATCTACCACGAGACCGGCGATTCCAAGTATGCGCCCTCCCCTCTGCTCCGCAAGATGGTGCGCGCGGGAAAGCTGGGGAAAAAGACCGGTGCCGGATTCTATGATTACAGCAAATAAACAGATAGTTTTATGGAGGAGAAGAAATCATGGATTTTACTTTGAGCAAGGAACATGAAATGGCGCGCTCCCTTTTCAGGGAGTTTGCGGAAAACGAAGTGAAGCCGCTGGCGATCGAAGTGGACGAGACGGAGCAGTTCCCGCGCGGAACCGTTGACAAGATGGCAAAGTACGGCTTTTTGGGGATTCCCGTTCCCAAGGAGTACGGCGGACAGGGCTGTGACCCTCTGACCTACGTGATGTGCGTGGAGGAGCTTTCCAAGGTCTGCGGCACCACCGCCGTCATCGTATCCGCGCACACCTACCTGTGCTGCGACCCCATCCAGACCTACGGCACCGAGGAACAGAAGCAGAAGTACCTGGTGCCTCTGGCAAAGGGCGAGAAGCTGGGTGCGTTCGGACTGACCGAGCCCGGCGCCGGCACGGACGCCCAGGGGCAGCAGACCAAGGCGGTCCTGGACGGGGACCAGTGGGTGTTAAACGGCTCCAAGTGCTTTAT
>CANPWJ010000261.1 GCA_947584035.1 uncultured Acetatifactor sp.
CTTGCGCGGTGCATTATCCCAGGCAGCCCACCGCTTGCCCGGTAAATGCTGCTTCGCAGCGCTTCCCGGTCTGCGCTGGTGGTATAATGACCTTATTCTAGGCAAAAGGCGGCCGGATGGCCAGCTATACCGGATGATCCGTCGCTTGCTATATTTTATGAACAGTGGAGGAAAGGATATGTATTCGCTTGAGGAAGTGAAAAAGATCGACCCGGAGGTGGCGCAGGCCATCGTGGATGAGCAGGAACGCCAGAACAGCCACATAGAGCTGATCGCGTCGGAAAACTGGGTGAGCAAGGCGGTCATGGCCGCCATGGGGAGCCCTCTCACCAACAAATACGCGGAGGGTTACCCGGGAAAGCGCTACTACGGAGGCTGCCAGTGCGTGGATGTGGTGGAGACGCTTGCCATTGAACGCGCCAAGGAACTGTTTGGCTGTGAGTACGCCAATGTACAGCCCCACTCCGGAGCCCAGGCCAATCTGGCGGTGCAGTTTGCGGTCTGCCAGCCCGGCGACACGATCCTGGGGATGAACCTGGATCACGGCGGACACCTGACGCACGGAAGCCCCGCCAACATTTCGGGGACCTACTTTAAGATCGTCCCTTACGGCGTGAACGACGACGGGTTTATCGACTATGACAGACTGCGGGAGATTGCCCTGGAGAGCAGACCCAAGATGATTATTGCCGGAGCGTCGGCTTACGCCAGGACCATCGATTTTCGGAAATTCCGTGAGATCGCCGATGAAGCAGGCGCGTTTCTCATGGTGGATATGGCGCACATCGCGGGCCTGGTGGCGGCGGGCCTCCATTCCAGCCCCATCCCCTATGCGGATGTGACTACCACCACCACGCACAAGACGCTGAGAGGGCCCCGCGGCGGTATGATCTTAAGCAGCCAGGAGGTGGCTGACAAGTATAAGCTGAACAAGGCGGTGTTCCCGGGGATCCAGGGAGGCCCCCTGATGCACGTGATCGCGGCCAAGGCAGTATGCTTTAAGGAGGCGCTGTCCCCCGAATTCAAGACCTATCAGAAGGGGATCGTGGACAACGCACAGGCGCTCTGTAAGGGTCTGATGAGCCGCGGCATCCGGATCGTGTCCGGCGGAACGGACAATCATCTGATGCTGATCGACCTGACCAACTTTGGCCTGACAGGCAAGGAGGTGGAGAAGCTGCTTGACAGCGCCCACATCACGGCCAACAAGAACACCATCCCCAACGATCCGAAGTCCGCATTTGTGACCAGCGGTATCCGCCTCGGCACGCCCGCGGTCACGTCCAGAGGGATGAACACGGAGGACATGGACCGCATCGCGGAGGCGATCGCCCTGGTGATCAAGGGGGGCGAGGAAAAGGTTCCGGAGGCGCGGGCCATCGTGCAGACGCTGACGGATAAATATCCGCTGATCTGACATCGCTGCAAAACGGTTTTCTCCGCCGGGAGAGGGCCGCATCTCTGACGCCCTGCGGCTTGCCGCGGGGCGTTTGGATTTGAGCGAAAACGGGCCGGATCGGACGGAAACAAAAAAACGCTTGAATTTCCGCAGGTACTATGATAGAATATCTCTCGATGGCAAACAACTGTACGTGCTACGCACACATAAAGGCGGATGATAGTCGCATGGGAGAGACAACCAGATACTTTGTGGTAAAGCAGAAAGCGGTGCCGGAGGTATTGTTAAAGGTAGTGGAAGCGAAGAGGCTTCTGGAGTCGGAGAAGGTTCTGACGATTCAGGAGGCGGTTGATGCTGTGGGTATCAGCCGCAGTTCTTTTTATAAGTACAAGGACGATATTTTCCAGTTCCACGACAATTCCCAGGGGACGACGATCACCCTGACCTTTCAGATGGACGACGAGCCGGGGATCCTGTCGGATGTGCTCAAGGTAGTCGCCGCGTATCAGGCGAACATCCTGACGATCCACCAGAGCATTCCCATAAGCGGTATTGCGTCCTTGAGCCTGAGCGTCCAGGTGCTGCAGAACACGGGGGACATCTCCCGCATGATCGAGCAGATGGAGCGCCAGAAGGGCGTGCACCACGTCAAGATCCTGGCCAGGGAGTGAGAGGCCATGGGATGTCCCCTGCCGATTGCCGGGGAGGAAAGCAGGACTACAGCCAAGAAAACAAAAAGGAACAGGAGCGGAAGGATATGATCAACATAGCGGTTTTGGGTTACGGCACGGTGGGAAGCGGTGTCGTGGAAGTGATAGAGACCAACAAGGGAATGGTGGACAAAAAAGCCACCCAGGAGCTGAACGTAAAGTATATTCTGGATCTTCGGGATTTTCCGGAGGATCCTTACGGGGACAAGGTAGTGCACGATGTCAGCCAGATCCTGGACGATGATTCCGTAGGGATCGTCTGCGAGACCATGGGCGGCGTGGGAGCGGCCTATGAGTTTACGAAAAAGGCTCTGGAGCGCGGCAAGAGTGTCTGCACCTCCAACAAGGAGCTGGTGGCAAAGCACGGCCCGGAGCTGCTGGAGATCGCTAAGAGCCACAACTGCAACTATTTGTTTGAAGCCAGTGTGGGAGGCGGCATCCCTATTATACGCCCTATCAATTATTCTTTGACGGCGGAGCGGATCGATGCCATCACCGGCATCTTAAACGGTACGACCAATTACATCCTGACCAAGATGGAGCGCGAGGGAGCGGATTTTGCGGATGTCCTGAAGGAGGCGCAGGAAAAGGGGTACGCGGAGCGGAATCCCGAAGCGGATATAGAGGGGCATGACGCCTGCAGAAAGATCGCCATCCTTGCGTCCCTGATGTTAGGGAAAAATGTGGATTCCGAGAAGATCTACACGGAGGGCATCACCCGGATCACGCCGGAGGATTTCCGCCTTGCCGGAGCGGCCGGCTATACGATCAAGCTTCTGGCCCGGGCGAAGCGGCAGAATGACCGGGAGACGCTGGCGATGGTGGCTCCCTTCCTGATCCCCAGGGATCATCCGCTGGCGATGGTGAACGATGTGTTCAACGCGGTCTTTGTCACCGGGCACATGCTGGGAGATTCCATGT
>CANPWJ010000262.1 GCA_947584035.1 uncultured Acetatifactor sp.
GAAGAAGCGGATCGAGGCGGAGCGCAGACAGAGACAGCTGCGGTATGAGGAGTATGTAAAGATCCTGCGGGCCAGTTCCCTGGACCGCAGACTGGAGGAGCAGGAGCGGATCGCGGGGTACGCGGAGGGCGCGGCGGAGGATCTTGCCAGGGATCTCTCCCTAGGAGCCTACGGGGTCCATCATCTCTTTCGCAGATACAAAGGATTTTTTTGACCGGGAGCGGAGAAGATTATTAAGAATTATTAAGATTCTCCGCCCCCGGTTTTATTTTCCGGACGCCTGTGATAGAATAAGCCCTTGGCGGGGAACCGGCAGAGGGATAGGGGAAGTCGGAAACGGGAACCCTGTATTTGGGAAGGAGAAGCGAGATGCAAAAGAAGAACATCGCTGTTATTTTTGGAGGACATTCCACGGAATATGAGGTATCGCTCCAGTCGGTCTTTTCGGTTCTGGAGCATATGGATACGGAGAAATTTCAGGTGATCCCGCTGGGGATCACCCGGGAGGGAGAGTGGTACCGCTACAGCGGGGACTATGGGAAGATCGCGGAGAATACCTGGTGGCAGGACCGGGAGGCGCTGACGCCCGTCGTCATCTCCCAGAGCCGTGCGCTGCACGGCATGATCGAGCTGTCGGAGAGCGGGAACCGGGCCGTCCGGCTGGATCTGGCCTTTCCGGTGCTCCACGGGAAATGCGGGGAGGACGGCACTGTCCAGGGGCTGTTTGAGCTGGCCGGCATCCCGGTGGTGGGCTGCGGCACCCTCTCCTCCGCGCTCTGCATGGACAAGGATATGGCGCACCGGCTGGTCCAGGCGGCGGGGATCGCCGTCCCCCGGTCCGTGACCGTAGGGCGGGCGGACCGCTGGAAGCTGGGGGAGCGGACGGCGGAGCTTTCCTATCCGCTCTTTGTCAAGCCGGCCCGTGCCGGCTCCTCCTTCGGTATCACCAAGATCTCCGGGGAGGTGGAGCTGCAGACTGCGGTGCAGCTGGCCCTTGAGCACGACGACAAGGTGGTGATCGAGGAGAACGTGGAGGGCTTTGAGGTGGGCTGCGCCGTCCTGGGAAAGGAGGAGCTGACCGTGGGGAGAGCGGACGAGATCGAGCTGTCGGACGGTTTCTTTGACTACACGGAGAAATATACCTTAAAGACCTCCCGGATCCATATGCCGGCCCGGGTGGACGAGGCGTGCGAGCAGCGCATCCGGGAGACGGCGAAGGTGATCTACAGGGCGCTGGGCTGCTCCGGCTTTGCCCGGGTGGACATGTTCCTGCGGCCGGACGGGGAGCTTGTCTTTAACGAGGTGAATACCATCCCGGGCTTTACCTCCCACAGCCGCTATCCCAACATGATGAAGGGGATCGGCATTTCCTTTGAGCGGATGCTGGAGATGCTGCTTTCCCTGTATGAGGAGGTGTAGCGGGCATGGGCAGGGGCAAGGCGTACACAGGGATCGATCTCTTTCGGCTGGCGGCGGCTTTCTTGGTGGTGGCGATCCACACGTCGCCGCTGGCCTCCTTCAGTGAGACGGGAGATTTTATTTTGACGCGCATAGTGGCCAGGGTTGCCGTGCCGTTTTTTTTGATGACCTCCGGGTTTTTCCTGATCGGGCGGTATGCCTGTGACAACGCGCCGCTGCTGCGTTTCTTAAGACGGATGACAGCCCTCTACGGAGCGGCTGTCTGCCTGTGTCTGCCGCTCAATCTCTACAACGGGTATTTCTCGGAAAGACCCCTTCTGCCCAGGCTTTTGAAGGATCTGGTCTTTGACGGCACCCTGTACCACCTGTGGTATCTTCCGGCCGCCATCCTGGGGAGCGCTGCCGCGTGGTTTCTGGTGCGCCGCTTCGGCCTGGGGAGGGCGTTTGGGATCTCTCTGGCGCTTTACGCGGTGGGGCTTTTCGGGGACAGCTACTACGGTGTGATCGAGGGGATCCCCTTTTTACGGCGGTTCTATGAAGAACTCTTTGCGGTGTCGGACCAGACCCGGAACGGGATCTTTTTGGCCCCGGTGTTTTTCCTTCTGGGAGGGCTGCTGGCGGAGCGGGAGAAGAGCGCCCCGTGGAAGAGCGCCGCCCGGAGGAAAAGAGGCGGAAAGGAAAGGCTCGGCGAAAAGGAGGAGTCCGTCGGAAAGGAGAGGCCCGGGCGGGAGCGCATGGGCGTCTGGGCCGCGGCCTTTTTGGTATTGTTTCTCCTGTGGTTCGGGGAGGCCATGCTCCTGCGGCATTTCGGGGTCCAGCGGCATGACAGCATGTATGTGTTCCTGCTGCCCTGTATGTGGTGCCTGTTTGGGCTTCTGCTCTTCGTTCGGGGGAGGCGGCTTCCCCAGCTTCGGGCGCTGTCTCTGATCGTCTATCTGATCCATCCGCTGGTGATCGTGGGGGTCCGGGTGCTGGCCCGAGTGCTGGGGCTGTGGGACCTTCTGGTGGAAAACAGCCTGTTCCACTATCTGGCGGTGTGCGCGCTGTCGGCGGCTGTTGCCGGGGCGGTTCTGTGGATCCGCAGGGCCCTTGCCGGAGGGCGGAGCGTCCCGGCGGACCGGGGAGAGACGGACCGGGCCTGGATCGAGGTGGATCTGGGGCATCTGGCCCACAATGTGGAGGAGCTGACCGGGCGGATGCCCGCGGGGTGCCGCCTGATGGCGGTGGTGAAGGCAGAGGCTTACGGGCATGGGGCGTTTCCGGTGGCGGCGTGTGCGGAGCGGATGGGCGTGAGCGCCTTCGGCGTGGCCACGGTGGACGAGGGGATCGCGCTGCGCAGGTACGGGATCCGGGGAGAGATCCTGGTCCTGGGGTATGCCAGCCCGTCCCGCGCCGGGGAGCTGGCCCGGTATCATCTGACGGTCACGCTGGCCGATCTGCGGCACGCGGAGTGTTTGAACGGGCAGGGGTACCGCCTCAGGGCCCATCTGAAGGTGGATACCGGGATGCACCGTCTGGGCTTTGACGCGGGAGACGTGGATGCGGTGGCCCGGGCCTTCTCCCTGCAGCATCTGCGGATAGACGGCATCTATACGCACCTG
>CANPWJ010000263.1 GCA_947584035.1 uncultured Acetatifactor sp.
CGGAACGGACGAAGGTGCTGATCCTGCCCTTCCCCAACAATCCCACCGGGGCGATCATGGAGGAGAAGGACCTGCGGGCCATCGCCGAAGTGATCCTGCGCCACGACCTGTTTGTACTGTCCGATGAGATCTATTCGGAGCTGACCTACAAGGAAAAGCATGTCTCTATCGCCAGTATTCCCGGCATGTGGGAGAGAACGGTCCTGATCAACGGTTTTTCCAAGGCGTATGCGATGACCGGGTGGCGTCTGGGGTATGCCTGCGGCCCGGCCGAGATCATCCAGCAGATGACCAAGATCCATCAGTTCTGTATCATGTGTGCGCCCACCACCAGCCAGTATGCCGCGGTGGACGCTCTGAAGAACGGGGACGAGGATATCCTGCAGATGCGCACCTCCTACAATCAGAGACGGCGCTACCTTCTGAATGCGTTCCGGGAGATGGGGCTGGAGTGCTTTGAGCCCTACGGCGCATTTTATGTGTTCCCCTGCATCAAGGAATTCGGCATGACCAGCGATGCGTTCGCGGCGCGTTTTCTGGAGGAGGAAAAGGTGGCCGCCGTCCCGGGCACCGCGTTCGGCGACAGCGGGGAGGGCTATCTGCGTATCTCCTACGCGTACTCCCTGGAGAAGCTGAAGGTGGCGATGGGCCGGCTGGAACACTTTGTGAGGAGACTGCGGGAAGAGCAGAAGCGCTGAGCGGATGAATATTATTTTGCATCAGCCGGAGATTCCGGCAAACACGGGAAATATCGGGCGGACCTGCGTGGCCACAGGGAGCAGCCTGCATCTGATAGAGCCGCTGGGCTTCCGCATCAATGAGAAGGAGCTGAAGCGGGCGGGAATGGACTATTGGGAGCGGCTGGATGTGTGGCGCTATATGAATTTCGAGGAGTTTCGGGACAGGCATCCCGGGGCCAGGATCTGGATGGCGACCACGAAGGCCAGGCGCTCCTACGCGGAGGCTTCCTTTGCGCCCAACGACTATCTTATGTTTGGAAAAGAGAGCGCGGGGATCCCGGAGGAGATCCTGGTGGACTATGAGGAGACGAGCATCCGCATCCCCATGCTGCCGGGCACCCGCTCTCTCAATCTGTCCAACGCGGTGGCGGTCGTCCTCTATGAGGCGCTCCGCCAGAATGATTTTGCCTCCCTGCAGAAGGCCGGGGAGCTGCACAGACTGCACTGGAAAGGGTAATGGCTATGGTGAGGGATTATATCCTGGAATGGTTACGGATCATGCTGATGGCGTGTCCCGCATATGTATTGTATCGACTGACACACCGCCTTTTGTGCCTTGTGGGGGAAGGGCGCCCTGTGCCGGAGGCCGGTGCGGAACCGGAGGGCCGGGCTGCTTTCATCGCCCGGGAGATCGCCCTGGGGGTATTCCTGGTCTTTATGACGGCGCTGCTGGCTCTCACCTTTCGGGGGGAATTGGGAAATTTGGAATGGTCGCTTCAAAACGCGGCACAGCGTCTTTACACCGGCCAGGGGATCAATCTGGTGCCGTTTCACACCATCCGGGGATATTGCGGCAGATATCTCTGGAGTGGTCTGTTTCTGGTCAACGTCGTTGGGAATATCGTGATGTTTGTGCCGTGGGGCTTTGGTCTGGCGCTGCTCTGGAGACGCAATCAGAGGGTGTGGCGGATAGCGCTGTTCTCCCTGCTTTTGCCGATCTTTATTGAGACGGTGCAGCTGTTCACCCTCCGGTCGGTGGATGTGGACGATGTGCTGCTAAACTTTCTGGGCGGATGTCTGGGAGGCTTGCTGTATGCGGCTGCGCGCAGGATCTGTCCGGGAATGGGAGAGCTGGCCCGATAACAGCCGTTCAAGGGCGGTTTGCCGGCAGCAGGTATGGACGGCGAACGAAAGGCGGGGGACGGAGCATGAAGGAAAAAGAGAAGGTATTCGTGGCGCCGGGAGCGGTGGTGCTCGGCGACGTGACGCTGGGCGAGAATGTAAGCATCTGGTATCACGCCACCGTGCGGGGCGACAGCGCGCCGATCGCGGTCGGGCGGAATACAAATATCCAGGACAACTGCGTGGTGCACACGGGGATCGGTTACCCGGTGCACATCGGGGAGAATGTGACGGTAGGCCATTCCGCCATCGTACACGGGTGCCGGATCGGAGACAACGCGCTGATCGGAATGGGCGCCATTCTGTTAAATGGGTGCTCGGTTGGAAGGAACAGTATCATAGGAGCGGGCGCGCTTGTGACGGAGCATACCGTGATACCGGACAATTCCCTGGCATTGGGAAGCCCGGCCAGGGTGGTGCGGCAGGTCACCCGGGAGGAGATAGAGAGGAACCTTAAAAATACGGAATATTATGTGGAGGAGGCCCGGGGAAGGAGCTGCTCCGGATCGTAGATCACCTCCCGGTATTCCGGGTGTTCCTGCAAAAACTGACGGATGATCTCAGGTTTTTCCCAGTAGTGCATGGGGAAAACCTTTTTTACGCACACTTTTTTCAAAAAATAGAGAAGGCCCCTGGCAGCATCCCCCTTCTGCCGGGGATCCAGGGGATGGAAGGCCACATCGATGGGAGTCCGGGCCAGAAGGTCGATCTCATGCCGATAATTTCCGGTCATCTGCCGATTGTACTGTTCCGATTCCTCCGCCCAGTTCCAATCGTTCAGATCGCCCGCGTGATAGATGGTTCCCTCCGGACATTTGATTAGAAAGGCCACACCCCGGTCGGTGGACTGCAGGGTCTCCAGGATCGTGCCGCAGGGCAGCGAGTAGCTTTGATGAAAGGTGACTGTTACGGTCTCCACATCCGCCGGGTATTTTTTGGGAGAGATATCCTTGGACAGGACGGCCGTCACCTGTCTCATGCCCATATCCCGCAGCTTTCCAAAGACCGCCGGGTTATAGTGATCCGGATGCGTGTGGCTGGCAAAGACCAGGATCGGCTTTTGGGGATCCAGCGGGGGAAGCGCCTTTCTGTAATAGTCGAACAGATAATAACAGGCTTTGGTCTCCACCAGAAAGCAGCTGTGGT
>CANPWJ010000264.1 GCA_947584035.1 uncultured Acetatifactor sp.
CACATCCATCATGATCAGGTCGTAATAGCCCGGCCGGGCCGCCCGCATCCGCTCCACAGCCACGGTCCCGTCTGACGCCGACTCCACGATAAAGCCGCTCTCCTCCAGGATCTCCTCCGCGATCTCACGGTTCAGCTCGTTGTCCTCCACCAGAAGGAGGCGCTTCCCCTTCAGCTCCTCCGCTGTGTCGGGCAGCACCGCCTCCTCCGCGGACAGCTCCCCTCTCCCGGTAGCCAGTATCAGGGTATCCCGCAGCTCGGACAAAAAGATCGGCTTGTTGCAAAACGCCGTAACCCCGGCGGCCCTGGCCTCCTCCTCGATGGCGGACCAGTCGTAGGCCGTCAGGATGACGATGGGCGCGTCGTCTCCCACCGCCGCCCGGATCTGTCTGGCCACCTCGATCCCGTTCAGATCCGGAAGCGCCCAGTCGATGATGTAGGCGTAAAAGGCGTCGCCCATCTCCACCGCCTGTTTCGCGTGCAGTACCGCCTCCCGGCCCCGCAGGGTCCACTCCGCCCGCATACCGATCTGCGACAGCATCTTGGTCACGCTGTCACAGGTGGTAAACGCGTCGTCCACCACCAGCGCCCGCAGCCCCTCCAGCTCACGGACTGTCTCCACCTTCCGGTGCTCTCTCTGCAGCCGGAACTCCAGGTGGATGATGTACTCCGTGCCCTTGCCCTGCTCCGTCTTTACCTCGATCGTGCCGCCCATGGTGTCGATGATGCTCTTGCTGATGGCCATGCCAAGGCCCGTGCCCTGGATCCCGCTCACCGTGGAGGTCTGCTCCCGCTCAAAGGGCTCAAACACATGCTCCGCAAATTCAGGGCTCATGCCGATACCGGTGTCCTTCACCCGGATCTCATAGGCGCCGTACCCTTCCGGGGCGCCCGGGTTCTGCCGGATGGACAGGGAGATGGAGCCTCCCGCCGGCGTAAATTTGATGGCGTTCCCCAGCAGGTTTAAGAGCACCTGATTGAGGTGCAGCTTGTCGCAGTAGATGTCCTCGTCCACCACATCCACCGTGTCCATAAAGAAATTCAACTGCTTCGACTGCATCTGCGTCTGGATGATATTGCGCATATCCCGGAAGATATCGGAGATACTGCACTCCTTCTCCTCGATATTCAGCCGCCCGCTCTCGATACGGCTCATATCCAGCACATCGTTGATCAAGCTGAGCAGATGGTTGCCGGAGGACAGGATCTTGGTCAGATACTCCTGCACCTTCTCCCGGTTGTCCAGATTGGTCTGGGCCAGCGTGGTAAAGCCGATGATGGCGTTCATAGGCGTCCGGATATCGTGGGACATATTGGAGAGGAACATGGTCTTGGCCCGCTCCGCGGCCTCCGCCTTGTGCAGCTTCTCCTCCAGCAGCGCTTTTTCCACGGCATCCTCCGTGAAACGCCGGGAATTTCTCCGCACCCACACATAGTAGAAGGCCACGGCGATCAGCGTGAGCGCGGCGATCACGATGCAGATCCTCTGGATGGCGTGCAGATTGGCAAACGCCTCCTTCTCCGGTACGGAGATGGCGATCGACCAGGGGTTGATGCCGGAGGGCCGGTAGTAAAAATAATTCCACTCCCTGCTCCCCCCGTAGCGGATGATATTGTAGCCGGAGCCGCCGCTCATCATATCCTGGACCGTATCCTCCCAGGTGCCTCCCTTCCGGGGGCTCTCCACGTGAAAGTCCCGGATATTTCCCAGCACATTGCTGTAGGTGTTCATCAGCACGTTCCCGCTCTCCATGTTGATGATATAGACGCTGGCGCTGGCATTGTAAATGTTGCTGATATTCAGGGTGTTGGGCAGATTGCCAAGCCCGGTCACCCCGTAGAGGATGGCCACCGTCTCGTCCCCGTCCCGGATCGGCACGTAATGCCGTATGATCATCGTGTTGCCGTCCAGCAGACTGACCATGCGGTCAGAGACATGCTCCCCCCTGGGCGCCAGCTCCTCGAAGGAGATACTGCCGTCCGCGTTGTAGGCGGAACCGTCCGGCTCCACGATCGTGTTGTCCGGCATCAGGACCCGGACCTTCATCGTCTCCATCAGCGGGGAGAAGGAAGCCATCGCCTCCTGCACGCTGGCCACATCAAAGCTGTCCAGCTGCTCCAGCAGCTCCGCCGAAGCGTTCAGCACCTGGCTGTCCCGCTCCAGCTTCCCGGTGATCTCGCCGATCGCCGTATTCACTCCCTCCTCCATACGGATGAGGCAGCGCTTCTCGGTCAGATCCGATATCTTCCAGTATGCCACCAGATAGAGCGCGGCGATGACCAGAATGATCACCAGCGTCGCCGTCAGGCTCCTCTCATAGGGCTTATTTTTCTTTTTCATAGGCAGATCGCCCCTCCCGTTCCGCGTCCGTTCCATGTCCGGCCTCTCCTTCCGCGTCAACGCCTTCCTCCAGATACAGAAAATAATCGAAATCCGCCGCCTTCCTGCTGCCGCAGCCGCCGTTGTTGGCATAGATCCCCACAAGGGTCCCGGTATGGCGCTTCCGGTCATCCGGCACTCCCTCGTCGCACAGGTAGACACAGTGCTCCAGCTTTCCGATCTCCTGCCATGTCTCCTCCCCGTAACGGTAGTAAAAAGTCCGGGTCAGGCCCTCCACCTCCACCTTCAGGCAGACGGGCTCCTCCCGCACCCCGGGCACCTCCGCCGCCAGCTCCTCCCCGTGGCCGCGGTTGACCACCAGCTGCAGCTTCCTGCCCTCCTCCCAGCACAGCGAACACCTGACATAGGTGGCCGTACTGTAATAGCAGGTCAGCCCCGCCTGTTCCCCGTTCCTGTCCGGGAAAAATTCCAGCCGGGTCTCCGCCGTGTAGGAGAGCTCCTGCTCCCTGCGCAGCAGCGTATTTTTCGCCCGGATCTCGTTCAGCTGTCCGTCCCGGGTCCAGATGCGGAAGTACCCCGGCCGCTCCGTCAGCGACCAGGAGCCGTTGTCGGGGTTGCGCACAAACTCCCACTCCAGATTCAAAACGCTATCGTCGAAATCATC
>CANPWJ010000265.1 GCA_947584035.1 uncultured Acetatifactor sp.
CTCTCCTGGGGACGGCAGTTCTGCCCGTCAGGGCCCAGGAGCGGATCCAGGAGACGGGGGATGTGGTCACGATCGTGATCGACCCCGGGCACGGAGGAGAAAACGAGGGGACGATCGAGGGCGGATTCCAGGAGAAGTCCATGACCATGGTGACCGCCAAAGCCATGTACGAGGAGCTGTCCCAATATGACAACGTAAAGGTATACCTGACCCGCACGGCGGATGAGGACATTTCCCTGGACGACCGGGCGACATTTGCCGGATCCGTGGGCGCGGACTTTCTCTTCAGCATCCATTACAACGCCTCCCTGAGCCATGAGCTGTATGGGACGGAGGTCTGGGTGTCGGCCTTTGCGCCCTACAACGCCTACGGCTATCAGTTCGGCACGGTGCAGATGGAGACCATGCGGGACATGGGGCTCTTGCTGCGGGGCGTAAAGACGCGTCTCGGCGACCATGGGGATTACTACGGGATCATCCGGCACGCCAATGAACAGGGGATCCCGGCGGTGATCATCGAGCACTGTCACGTGGACGAGGAGCGGGACGTCCCGTTCTGTGATTCCACGGAGGATCTGGAGGCGTTCGGCCGGGCGGACGCCCTGTCGGTGGCCCGGTATTTTGGATTAAAAAGCGAAGCGCTGGGCGTGGATTACAGTTCCTCATCTGTGGAGCTGGCGGAGGCATCTCCGGACCGGATGGCCCCGCGCACAGAGTCCGATCCCACAGAGCCGGATGTCTGCCAGCTGAAGCTGCTGGACGCCGATTATCAGACGGGAGCCGTAACCTTCGAGGTGACCGCCGCCGACTACGACGGGATGCTCTTATATTATTCCTACAGCCTGGACGGCGGAGAGACCTACAGCCCGCGACAGCCCTGGCCCGACTGCAATGTGCTGGACGGAACCTACCGGGACATCTTTACCACCACGGTACAGGTCGATTCCGGTGAGAAGCCCCGGGCTGTCTTTCGCGCTTACAATCAATACGACCTGTACACGGAGAGCGATCCGGTGGAGTTTGACCGGACATTCCTCTATGGGGAGGAAGCCCTTCCGGACGCGGTGGCGGCGGAAGGAGCCGCTGTCGTGCAGACGGCCGAGACGGAGACGGGGGAGGGATCCGCTGCGGCGTCGCTTCCCGGGACCACTACCTTCCGCCCGGATACGAAGCAGACGGAGGCCGGGGAAGAACCGATCGGTTTTCTCGGCTTCCTGATGATCTGCCTGGCGGTAGTGATCCTGATCCTGGTACTGGTCATCGTCTCCCAGGTGATCGCGGACGGCAGGAGAAAGAGAAGGCGGCGTCAGCGCAGGAACGCGGAGGGGAACCACACCCGCCAGCACAGATAATAACCGGCCGTCAGCGCGGTCAGAATCAGCTTGTGCATTGTGTACGAGGCGATGGACAAGGGAGTTTTCTTGATACAGCTGTAGGTCTGCGCGGTGCAGGAGAGTCCGCCGAAGGGCAGGACCAGCAGGGCATAGAGGGGCGCCCTGTCCCCCAGAAGCTTCAGCCCGCCGCTGATCTCCAAAAGGGGCGCCAGATAGACGGGGGTGCCTCCCAGCAGGATATGCGGGATGAGATTCAGCAGATTGAACAGGATCATATAGCCGCCCAGCATCAGGATGCTCTGCAGCGCGCTGTGGATCGCGTCGTCCAGCTCTCCCAGCAGGGTTAGCTTTCCCTGGGGGCGGGGCCTTTTTTCGGGGGCGGCCTCTTTCTCGTCCAGATCCCGAAACGCCGTGCGGCGCAGAAGGATCCCGTAGAGGAGGGGCAGTCCGTACATCCCGGCCAGATAGGGCAGGACGCTTCTCCTTCCGAGCAGCGGGAGGACAAAGCTCAAAAAATATACCGGCCCGATGTTGTTGCAGAAGGCCAGCAGATATTCCCCCTCCCGCTGCGTGATCATCCCCCGCTCATAGAGATCTGCCGCCGTGCGCGCCCCCATGGGAAACCCGCACAAAAACCCCATGACCAGGGCGTAGCAGACATTGTGCGACACCCGAAAGAGGGGACGAAGCAGCGGATAAAGGGCCGCGGTAAAGCCTTCCGTCAGCCCCAGCCGGATCATCACACCGGACAGGATCATAAAGGGCAGGAGCGCCGGCACCATTTTTTCATACCAAAGATCAAGCCCCGTGAGCGCATAGGCGAGGCTGAGCTGGGAATGTGCCAGGATACAGTAGGTAAACAGGAGAAAAAGAAACGTGAGCAGCAGTTTGGACGATGTTTTCATGGCTTTTTCGCGAAAGGGGAACCCGAAGTCTCTCTCTAATATATGAGACGGCCCTCCAAAAAAGTAGGAGAAGAAACAGGTTGCGTCTGGATCGATTTCTGTGTGAACTTCATAAGGGCAGCCGGAGCCAGGTGAAGGAGTGGATCCGCCGGGGACTGGTGGAGGTGAACGGCTCCGTCGTAAGGGAGCCGGAGCGGAAGATCCGGGAGGACGCCGACCGGGTCACGTTTCGCGGGGAGGAACTGACCTTCCGGCGCTTCACCTATTATCTGCTGAACAAGCCGGCCGGGGTCGTGACCGCCACCAGGGACAACACCTGCCGGACAGTGCTGGAGCTCCTTCCGGAAAGTGTCAGGAACAGTCTTTTCCCGGTGGGACGTCTGGACAAGGACACGGAGGGGCTTCTTTTGATCACCGACGACGGAGAGCTGGCCCACCGCCTCCTTTCCCCCAGACACCATGTGGACAAGGTCTATCTGGTGGGTGTGAAGCGTCCCCTTCTTCCGGAGGAGGTTCTCCTGCTGGAGCAGGGCGTGGACATCGGAGAAGAAAAGCTTACCGCTCCGGCCAGGGTGGAGGTGCTGGGGGAAGATCAGATCGCGCTCACGATCCAGGAGGGACGGTTCCATCAGGTGAAGCGGATGCTCGGGGCCGTGGGAAACGAAGTCCTCTCCCTGAAGCGCGTCCGCTTCGGGAACCTGACGCTGGACGAGAGGCTTGCACCGGGGCACTATCGGGAGCTCACAGAAGAGGAGGTAGCATCGT
>CANPWJ010000266.1 GCA_947584035.1 uncultured Acetatifactor sp.
GGTTTGCGCAGGGGATCTTCCTGGAGTATGGGATCACGGTGGACGACGATGCGGACGGGATCCGAAACGGCGGCTTCGGGAGCACCACCTGAATCGTTTATGAGGAAAAGGCAAGCGTGAGAGCGGTAAGTGTGAGAGAGGCAAGCGTGAAAGCGGCAGGAGATACGGAGGATAAGAGACATGCAGGCAGTTGTGTTTGGATTGGCCACGCCGTTGCTGGCCCTGGCGGCGAGAAGGCTGTATCACAGGGAGGAAATGACGGGGCGGGAGCTTCTGCTTCGGTATGTGGTATACACCTTTTTTATGACGGTGTTTTCCACGGTGGTCATGGTCGGGCTGTGCGGCGACGGCGTGTCCTTTCTCTACAAGACGGACGCCTCCCCCGTGTTTGCGCTGAAATATCTGTTCCTGCAGCTGATAGCGGCGGGACTCATCGTGTTTTTGGACTGGAACCGGGAGGAAAAGCGGTACGTGTTCACCGTGGACACCGGGAGCTTTTGTGGGCACCCTGTGGTGCGCGTCTGCAGAAAGCTCCTTCCCTTCGTGTTCTATGTGTTCGCGCTGGCGCTTCTGGCGCTGAACCTGCCGTTAGTCAATGACAATGTGCTGTGGGGGGATGAAGCGTTCTCGGCGGATCTGGTGCGCAATTCCCTGGACAGTATGATGTATACCATCGCCACAGCGGAAAACCATCCTCCCCTGTACTACCTGTGGCTGAAGCTGTGGGCGCAGGTGTTTGGGGAGTCCGGGCCGGCTTATCACATGGCGTCCATGACGTTTTTCGTGGCGGGCGTCCTGCTGACGGCGACGCTGGTGCGGAAGCATTTCGGAAAGATACCGTCGGCCTTTTTCCTCGTGATATCGGGGCTGGCGGCTCCCTGCCTGGAGTATAATGTGGAGATCCGCATGTACGGCCTTGCGTTTTTGAGCGTTGCCTTCTGCTATTACTGCGCGGTGAGGATCCTGCAGGACAACCGTCCCTTGAGCTGGGCGGGCATGGTGCTTTGGGGGCTGGTGGCGGCCTACAGCCATTACTATGCGTTGGTGGCGGTCTCCATCCTGATGCTGGCCGCGTGCCTGTTCGCCGTGGTCCGCTTCGGGCGAAGGACCTGGGGACGGGTGCTGGCCGCGGGCGGCGTTTTCATCCTGGGCTACCTGCCCTGGCTTCACGTCCTGTTCACGACCGTGGGCAAGGTCAACGACAGCTGGTGGATGGATGCGCGGATCCCGGTTTCGGAGGCGGTGGAGATGATCTTTGGCGGAAACACCATGAAGCGGTTCAGCCTTCCGCTCTGGCTGGGGACGCTTCTGATCGTCTTTTTGGCGGAGTCCTCCGTTTTAAAGAAAAAGCGTGCGGAGGGGCAGAGCGTTGTGGAGATCTGCGCGCCGGGCTGGCTGATGTGGTCGGGAGAAATGTTCGGCCTGGCTGTGGGTGTGATCACCCTGGCGGGCACGGTGGGAACGGGGCTTTTGATCAGTGAGCTGATGCACCCCATGCTGGCCAGAAGGTATGTGCACCCGCTGGCCGGGCTGGCGGCCATGATGCTGGTCGTGGGAAGCGCGGAGCTTTTGAAGGTGCTGAAACGGTGGAGCGTCCGCCGCTGGTGCGGATGGCTGCCGGGCGCCGGAAAGTGCGTCCTGGCGGTTCTGCTGGTGCTGATGTCCCTTGCGGGCATGAAGGATTATAAAAGCTTTCAGGCGGAAAACGAGTATCAGGCGGCCAAGACGGCGGAGGTCCTCTACCTGATCGGGGAACCGACGGAGGACATGGTTTTGGTCAGCAACGGAGTAAAGCACCTGGGCTGGACCGTGTTGAAATATTATTACCCGGAGGCGGAGATCATCAATGGCGGCTGGCAGGAGACGGACGCGGATGACTTCTGGTATTTTACGACGGATCCCATCTCGGAGGCGGACCTGTCGGAGATGTTCGCCAAGGGATACGCTGTCAGCGGCTATCCCTACCTGCAGCTGGTGAAGTACCCGCTGACCCTGTACCACCTTTCCAAATAAGATCGTATAAAGAACTCCCTTTTCGGACAAACTGTAGAAAAACCGGAAGGGGAGTTTTTGTGTGAGCAGCGAGTGGAACAGCAAGGCAAAGGAAGAAGAGGGAAGGGATCAAATCTGCATGGCCGGCAAGCTGGGAAAGGATATGGAGTATCTGAACCGGGTGCTTGCGGTCAAAGAAAATTTTGATGTGATCTACCGGGTGATCCAGGTGGGCGGAAGGGATGCCTGCATGTATCTGGTGGACGGCTTCTGCAAGGACGACCTGATGCAGAAGCTGCTCCAGGAATTTATGGCGCTGACGCCGGACAAGCTTCCCGGGGACGCGCATGAGATGTCCAAGCAGATCGTTTCCTATGTGGAGGTGGACATCGAGGACCAGTGGAACAAAATCATCAACTCCCTGCTTTCGGGGGTGTTCGTGCTGCTGGTGGACGGCTACACCAAGGCGCTGCTCATCGACGCAAGGACCTATCCGGCCAGAGGAGTGGAGGAGCCGGAGAAGGACAAGGTGCTTCGGGGCTCCAAGGACGGATTTGTGGAGACCCTGATTTACAACACGGCTCTGATCCGCAGACGCATCCGCAGTACGGATCTGCGCATGGAGATGATGAGCGCCGGGGAGAGCTCCAAGACGGATATTGTGCTGGCCTACATGGACAGCCGTGTGGATCACGCCTTTTTGGAGGATGTGAAGCGGACCATCCAGGGGATCAAGGTCGATGCGCTGTCCATGAACCAGGAGAGCCTGGCGGAATGTCTCTACCGCCGGACCTGGTTCAATCCGTTTCCCAAATTCAAGTATACGGAGCGGCCGGATACCGCAGCCGCGCAGGTGCTGGAGGGAAATGTGGTGATCCTGGTGGATAATTCGCCCTCCGCCATGACTATGCCCACGACGATCTTCGA
>CANPWJ010000267.1 GCA_947584035.1 uncultured Acetatifactor sp.
GGCGCATGTGCCGTTCTTTTCCCTGACCGGTTCCGACTTTATCGAGCTGTATGTGGGCGTGGGCGCCAGCCGTGTGCGGGATCTGTTTAAGGAAGCCAACAAGAACGCTCCCTGTATCGTGTTTATTGACGAGATCGACGCGATCGGCCGGAGCCGTGATTCAAAATACGGCGGCGGAAACGAGGAGCGCGAGCAGACCCTCAACCAGCTGCTCTCCGAGATGGACGGTTTCGACGGCTCCAAGGGGATCCTGATCCTGGCGGCCACCAACCGCCCCGAGATTTTGGACAAGGCGCTTTTGCGCCCCGGGCGCTTCGACCGGCGGATCATTGTGGATAAGCCCGATCTGAAGGGACGTGTGGAGATCCTAAAGGTGCACTCCAAGGACGTGAAGATGGACGAGACCGTGGATCTGGACGCCATCGCGCTGGCCACCAGCGGAGCGGTGGGATCCGATCTGGCCAATATGATCAATGAGGCGGCCATCAATGCGGCCAAGGAAGAGCGGGAGTATGTGAGCCAGCAGGATCTGTTCAACGCGGTGGAGCAGGTGCTGGTAGGCAAGGAAAAGAAAGACCGCATTATGAGCAGGGAGGAGCGCAAGATCGTCTCCTACCACGAGGTAGGGCACGCTCTGATCAGCGCCCTGCAGAAGAACTCCGAGCCGGTGCAGAAGATCACCATTGTGCCCCGTACCATGGGCGCGCTGGGTTACGTGATGCACGTGCCGGAGGAGGAGAAGTATCTGAACACGGAGGCGGAGCTGCGGGATATGCTGGTGAGCCTGGTGGGCGGCCGCGCCGCGGAGGAGGTAGTCTTTGACACGGTGACCACCGGAGCGGCCAACGATATCGAGAAGGCTACGGAGATCGCCCGCAATATGGTGACCCGCTATGGTATGAGCCGGAGGTTTGGCCTGGTGGGGCTGGCCACGGTCGAGAGCCAGTATCTGGAGGGAAGGGCCTCCTTGAACTGCAGCGATAAGACGGCGGCGGAGATCGACGCCGAGGTGGTGGAGATCATCCGGGAGAGCTATGAAAAGGCGCTGGGGATGCTGCGGGAGAACCGTGAGCTGATGGATAAGCTGGCGGCCTTCCTGATCGAGAAGGAGACCATCACCGGCAAGGAATTTATGGCTATTTTCCGAAAGGAAAAGGGGCTGCCGGATCCGAAGGAGGAGAAGGCGGAGGAAAAGGCTGTGAAAGAGGAAAAGGCCGGGACGGCGCAGGACGAAGCGCCTGCGGAGGAGACGCGTCCGGATGCGTCTGGCAGCTTTGAGAGCTGTTTAAACGGCGTCTCCCGCCGGGAGGAAGAAAAGAGCGGGGCGGACAGCGGGTTTGAGAGCTGCCCGGGCGGGGAACCGGAGACGGGAACTTTAAAGCAGGAGATCCCGAAGCAGGAGATTACGGAGCAGGAGACTCCGAAGCAGGAGACTCCGAAACAGGAGGCTCTTAAGCAGACTCCCGCCGCGCAGACACCTGCCGGGACGCCGGGAGCGCCGAATACGCCGGACGGGCCCTGTGGCCGTTTCTCCAACGGCAGACTGGAATAGAGCAAACAAAGACACCAAAAACCATGGGCGGGCAAAAGTCTCGCCCTGTTTTTGTCCGCGGGGAGAGGAAGCATGTTCAATGTGGAGGAAGAGTTAAAAAAGCTGCCCAAAGAGCCGGGAGTCTATATCATGCGGGATGCGGACGATACGATCCTGTACGTGGGGAAGGCGGTCAATCTGCACAGCCGCGTGCGTTCTTACTTTCGGGAAAACATCGGACGGGGGCCGGCCATCGACCAGATGGTATCCCGGATCGCCCGGTTCGAGTATATTGTCACGGACTCCGAGCTGGAAGCGCTGGTGCTGGAAAACAATCTGATCAAGGAACATTCGCCCAAGTACAATACGCTCTTAAAGGACGACAAGACCTATCCGTACATCAAGGTGACGGTGGGGGAGGAGTATCCGCGGATCCAGTTTTCCCGGGTGATGAAAAAGGACCGCTCCAAATATTTTGGGCCTTACAGCAGCGCGGCGGCGGTCAAGGACACCATCGAGCTTTTAAACAAGATCTATCAGCTGCGCACCTGCAGCCGCGTCCTGCCGCGGGACATCGGTGTGGAGCGCCCCTGCCTGAACTACCACATCAAGCAGTGCCTGGCGCCCTGCCAGGGGTATGTGGACCGGGAGCAGTACCGGGAACGGGTGGCCGGCGCGCTGGAATTTTTAAACGGAAACTACGGCGGTATCCTGAAGGATCTGGAGGAAAAGATGAAGGCCGCCTCGGCGGAGCTGGCTTTTGAGGAGGCCGCCCGGTACCGCGATCTCTACAACAGTGTCAAGTCGGTGGCGCAGAAGCAGAAGATCACGGACAGCGCGGGGGATGACAGAGATGTCATAGCGCTGTATCAGGACGAGACCGAGGCGGTGGTGCAGGTGTTCTTTGTAAGGGATGGGAAATTGATCGGCAGGGAACACTATTATATGACGAACATGTCGGAAAATGACGGCCCGGGGATCCTGCAGGATTTCCTGAAGCAGTTTTATGCGGGAACGCCCTTTATCCCGCGGGAGCTGATGCTGCAGTATGAGATCGAGGACGCCGCGCTGATCGAGGAATGGTTGAGCGGACGCAGGGGCGGCAGGGTGTATCTGCGCGTGCCCCGGATCGGCGCCAAGGAGAAGCTGGTGGAGCTGGCGGCACAGAACGCCCGGCTGATTCTCAGCCAGGACCGGGAAAAGCTGAAGCGCGAGGAAGGGCGTACCATCGGAGCGGTGAAGGAGATCGCGGAGCTTTTGGGACTTCCCTGTGTGGACCGCATGGAGGCGTTTGATATTTCCAACACCAACGGGTTTGAGAATGTGGGCTCCATGGTGGTGTATGAGAAGGGGAAGCCGAAGCGGAGCGATTACCGCAAATTC
>CANPWJ010000268.1 GCA_947584035.1 uncultured Acetatifactor sp.
AAACACCGGGTAGGGATTGTGGCCGTCGTCCCGCAGATCCACACCGGCCGCCATCTCAGTCTCCGGATCCTCCGCGATCATCCCGCTGATCACCTGACCCATCTTCCCGTTGCATCCATTCATAATGATCCGTATCATGTCCGTCCTCCTTTTTGGCAGATCTCTTCCGGCCTTCGCATATCCTGCAAAAGGTCACTGTAAGATCCCATACCTCCGCATGGCCGCCGCCAGCTTCTCCGCGTTCGCCTCCTCCAGCTCGGTGAGGGGCATCCGCAGGGGGCCGGCTTCCATTCCCATCAGGTTCAGTGCCTTCTTCACAGGGATCGGATTGACCTCGCAGAACAGGGCGCCGCACAGATCCAGCGCTTCCAGCTGCATCTTCCTGCTTCCCTCCACGTCCCCGTCAAAGAATTTCTGACAGATCTCGTGGGTCTGTCTGGGCGCCACGTTGGAAAGCACAGAGATGACGCCTGCGCCGCCCAGGGCGAGGATGGGAACGATCTGGTCGTCGTTGCCGGAGTAGATGTCCACATAGCCGTGGGAAAGGGCCGCCAGGCGGGCGATCTGGCTGATGTTGCCGCTGGCCTCCTTGACACCGATGATATTGTCCACATCCTTGCACAGTCTCACCACCGTCTCCGGCAGGATATTGCACCCGGTGCGGCTGGGCACGTTGTACAAAATGACGGGCACGTTCACCGCCTCCGCCACCGTCTTGAAATGGGCGTACAAACCGTTCTGCGTCGCCTTGTTATAGTAGGGGGACACTAAGAGCAGACCGTCCACGCCGTATTTTTCCGCCTCGGTGGAGAGATAGACCGCCGTCTCAGTGCAGTTGGAGCCGGTGCCCGCGATGACGGGGATCCTGCCGGCCACAGCCTCCACACAGTATTTGATGGTCTCCAGATGCTCCTCATGGCTCAGAGTGGACGCTTCGCCCGTGGTGCCGCACACAATGATGGCATCCGTACCGTTCTCGATCTGAAACTCGATCAGCCGGCCAAACCGCTCGAAATCCACTTCCCCACTGTCCTTCATCGGGGTGACGATCGCCACGCCCGCTCCCTTGAAAACTGCCATAATCATTCCTCCGTTTCTGTAAAAAGGATAGGCACAACAAAGCCGGCACCCTGCGGCGCCGGCGGATAAACACAACGATATCCTTTTGATAGCGCCCCATCTATTGCTAGATGACAGTCATAGGGTTATTCACTCTATGCCCAAGGAACGATCCGCAGTCTACCGCTCCTTTCGGCGCGTTCCCCTTTCCCCCTTCCTCCTCTGTGACTGCCACATCCGAAGGGATACTCTTAAAACGCGCAACCTCTATCCTTACTCTACTGTTACTCTATTAAATGTATGATAGCATCTTCCGGGGCGGCTGTCAACGGCTAACTGCCCCGGCCCGGAACTTTATTCCCAAACCTTAAACTTCACCGTCTCGATCCGGGAGACCTCGTCCGCCAGCACACAGATCTCATCGCACAGATGGATGCCCGTCAGAATGATCCCGGTCTCCTCCCTGCACTGAAGAAGCTCCTTTAACTCCTCCACCGAGAGGATGCCGTTCTCCACCACGCCCAGCACCTCGTCCAGGATCAGCAGGTCACATTCTCCGGTGGCAAGCACCTTTTTGGCAAAGCCGATCCCGTTTTTGATGTTGACGGTCTCCTCCTGCTGCTTCTCCCGGGAGAGCTCTCCATAGGTTTCCCAGGATTTTTCAAACCGAAAAACCTTGATCTCCGGCTCCATCCGGCGCAAAAACTCCGAATCGCTCAGCCCGCCCTTCAAAAACTGGATGATCACCACCCGTTTCCCGTCCATGGCCGCCTGAACCGCGCGCCCGATAGCCGCGGGAGACTTCCCCCTTCCGTCGCCCGCATAAATACAGATCGTTCCTTTTTCCATAGGATACCCTCACCAAAAACGAAAACAATTTTCCTTACGGGGGTGAGTATACCATATTTTTCCTTTTTTTGCAATCTCCCTGGCATTTTCTGCGCATTCACAGGACATTTTCTGCACATTCCCGGGAATTTCTACAGCTTTTCCGCCACTCCCTCCATCTCCAGGGTCTCCTGCTCCTCCGCCACAAGCTCCAGCTTGCTGACGGACACTTCAAAGGCAACGCGCTTCTCCACATGCTCCTCGTCCAGCTTCTTCATGTACTCCCGGCTCTGGATCCGCCCCCAGATGGCACAGCGCTCCCCCACCTTGACATTGCTGGCATACCGGGCGTTTCGCCCCCAGCAGATGCAGGGGATGTAATCCGATTTTCCATAGGGGCGGTTCACCGCCAGCAAAAGATCCGCGATCTCCCTCCCCAGGGGCGTTTTGCGGTAAATCGGTTCCTTGCATATATAGCCGTCCAGATAGATCTGGTTGGTCTTGGAGCTCTCCTCCACCTGTTCCACAAACTCTATCTCCCTGGCAAAAACGGAGAGCACCAGCCGGTTCTTCTTTTCCTCGTGCCGATTGTAAGAGCGGAACTGTCCGTTCACACAGACCAGCATCCCCACATAGCTCTGGGACACATCCAAAAGGCGCTCCGACACCATCACCGGGATCCGGTCATAACTCTCGCTCAGCCGCTTCACGCTCACATCCATCATATAGAAGCCTTCTCCAAAGATCTCATGGCTGTAGGAAAATTCGCTCACGATCTCTCCCATAACCGTTACCTGATTGTTTTCAATTACCTTATCCGTCATCGTCGTTCTCCCTTCTTACCCTTTCAGATTTTTTCCTTATGCGTAGGCAATCGTATGCCGTTTATACATTTATACTATATTTTACGTGAAATTAGTACCAAATTTCGTCGCGCGATCCGACGGATTCCGCCTTTTCTCCTACTGCTCCCTTGAGTTTCCGCAGTTTTATCCACAGCAGTCTGCTTT
>CANPWJ010000269.1 GCA_947584035.1 uncultured Acetatifactor sp.
TGGTTTTCATGCTCTCTCCCTTTCTTCTGACGATGGTACAAAAAAGTCCCCTGCCGCACGCTTCCTGCGACAAGGGACGAAATCTCCGCGGTACCACCCTGATTCCTATTTCTCCGATAGGCACTCTCTGCGCTTAACGTGCGCGGCCCGTTCACGGCTACTCGCCATCCGCAGGATCCGCCGCCGTACCCGGCCGCAGCATCCCCATGGCTTTCTCCCTGACAGCTCCGGTGGGAAATTCGAGCGGCCCTCTGAACCGAAGGAAGCTTTCAGCCGGCGGCTTCCTCTCTCTGCCGGAAAATGACCCTCTACTGTGCACCATCAACGCCTTTTTCATCACATGACTAACATTTTAATCAGTTTGCGCGAAAATGTCAACCGTTAATTTCCCACAGTCCAATCTGGGAAGGATCGTTTTCCACAGCCTGGGAGGGATCATTTCCCACAGCCCGGGAAGAATGGCGTCTCACTTCACCCGCAGCACGATCCGGCACCGCAGACCGCCCTTCTCCCCCGGCCCAAAATCCAGCCGCCAGCGGTACAGGGAGGCGATCTGGCGCACCACGCGCAGCCCCAGCCCGTGCTCTGCCAGCTTGCCCTTCCGGTCCGGCTTTCGCAGGGCCCTTAACTGCTCCGGGGAGACGCCCACCCCGTCGTCCTCCACGGACAGCACCGCCTGGGAACGCCTCAGGCCCCCAGCCTTCGTCAGGCGCACGATTACATAACATCCGTTTGGATTGTGTGTGATGCTGTTGCGGATCAGATTTTCCAAGAGCCTTCGGACCAGGCTTCTGTCCGCCCGAAGCACGCACCGCTCCAGCCCGTCGTCGATCTCCGCCTCCAGCGTATAGCGCTCTCCCGGGCGCCGGTTCAGCATGTCGCACAGGATCTCCCGCAGAAAGGCGGCCAGCGGGATCTCCTCCCTCTCCCATTTCCCTATGCCGAAGCTCAGCTTGTTCTCCATGTTCAGGTTGGCGATCAGGTCGCGGATGCGCAGCGTCTGTTCTTCGATGAGAGCCGCCCTCCGGACGCTTGGATCCTCCGCGCTCTCCTCCCGGATCTCCAGCGCCGCCCCCAGGGTCAGGGACAGGGGCGTGCGGATATCGTGGGACACCCCTGCGATCCACGCGCCGCGCTCCCGCTCCCCTCTGGCGTTCTGCCGCCGGATCAGCCAGAAGGGCAGCGCCACCACCAGAAGGAGATTCCCCAAAAGCAGCACGGGAAGGCAGGTTATATAAGCATCCAGGGTATCGCTGAATTCGATCCAGGTATACCTCCAGACGGAGCCCTTCGGCTTTCCCACCACAAAGATCCCCTCCTCCACAATGAGGGTATACACCGGGTAATCCTGCAGGTACCAACGGGAGAACGAGGCGATATCCTTTCTCGTGTACTCTCTGGGAAGCTCCCGGGGCATATGGTACTCCCAGCGCACTCTCCCTTCCTCGTCGATGAGAAAGGCGAACGCCTGGTACCAGTCCAGCCTCTGAAGTCCCTCCTGCGACATGGAAAAGCGCCCTTCCCCAACCTCCGTCAGCTCCCGGGCGATGGGGCCCACCTGTACATAAGCCTGATTACTGTTTGTCCGAAAATTCAGCAGCCCGATCAGGATCAGGTTGCCGATAAAAAACAGCCCCAGCAGGGCGAACATGGTTCCAAAGTAACGCACAAATTTTTCCAGTCTGCTCATTTCATCTTATACCCCAGTCCTCTCACCGTCACCAGATATTCCGGCGCGGACGGCTCCGGCTCCAGCTTTTCCCGGAGCCTGCGGATATGTACCATGAGGGAATTCTCCAGCCCATAGCTTCCGTCCGGCCACAGGGTGTCGCACAGCCGGTCGATGGAGACGATCTTGCCCCGGTTTTCGCAGAGCTTCTTTAACAGCGCGTACTCCTTGGCCGTCAGCATCTGGCTTTCGCCCAGGCGGGTGACCGTCCCGGCCTCCCAGTCCACCACCGCTCCTCCGATCCGGGTCACGGTCTCCGTCCCGGCGATCTGATAGACCCGCCGCAGGACCGCCCGCACCCGAAGAAGCAGTTCCTCCGGCAGGAAGGGCTTGGTCCCCAGGACCTCATAGATATCCTCCGCGCTGCCGGGGGCTATGGCGGTGTGCAGCTTCACGCCGTTTTTCTCCGCGATGTCCTCCAGGACCTGCCGGCCCTCGTCGGTGTAGTCCTCGTAGTTGGCGTAGGGAGAGTCCACGGGCGTGTTGCCGGCCTCGGCCAGCATGTCGTCCACGTTGGCGTCGTACCAGTCCTGCCACTGGGTCCAGGCCTCGTACTCCGGCGTGCCCTGGTAGCCGTTCCAGCTTATCCGGGTATAGTTCTCCGCCGGCGCCCCGGTCTCTGCCGCCTCGGCCGGCTCGGCCACATAATCTTCGATGCTTGCCATATACACGGCGTAGGCCGTGGCCCCCAGGGCCAGCACCAGGGCCGCCGCCAGGGCCAGGGTGATGATGCGTTTCGTCGTTCGGTTGGTCTTCATATCCTGCTCCTTTCCCAGGGACGCCTTCACCTGCCGGAGAAGGGTCTCGCTGGGGGCCTCCACGCCTCCAAGGGCGCGGCGGAGCAGCGCGTCGGTCTTGTCTCGATCAGTCATCTTCCGCCAATCCTTTCTCCACCAGTCCCCGCGCCGTATAGAGCCGGCGTTTCACCGTCCCCACGGGCAGGGAGAGCGTCAAAGCGATGTCGTTTACCTTCATTTCCACGGAATAGTACAGCACCAGCACCACCCGGTATTTCTCCGGCAGGGCGGCCACCGCATCCCGGACCCGCTGTTCCTCCTCCCGGGCCAGCAGACTGGCCTCCGGGTCGTCCCCGCCGGGGACGGTCTGGTCCAGCAATGGCTCCGTGGGGGCGATACGCGCCCGGCGGGCGTATTTT
>CANPWJ010000270.1 GCA_947584035.1 uncultured Acetatifactor sp.
AAAAGACCCTGACCTTCGTATGTCCCCGGGATATTGCCCCCGTGCTGGTAAATTCCTGCGAGACCTGCTATATCCGCGCCCGCATTTTGAAGCTGAACAACCTGTTTAAGATCAAGGGAAAGTATATCGTTCCCGTGATCGGGAACCTGCTGCTGTCCTATCATTACCAGGAAACCGGAAGGAAGCCGGAGATACTGCGGCTGGAAAACAATCTGGAAAGAGTCTTTTATCGGGAGGAGGATCTGGAGGACGGGGGAGAGCCCATCCCGTTAATCACAGGGCTGCCGGAACGGGAGAAGGCCCTGTATATCGGCTTTGACACGCCTCCCGTGGGCTCCCCCATCCGGATGCTGTGGGTAATGGAAGATATTCTGACCGGAGAGAGAGGAAGTGTCACCTGGGAGTATGAGACGGGGAGCGGTTTTCGGGAGATGAATCTGGCGGATCTGACGGACCACTTATCCCGGACCGGGCTGATAACCTTTGTAGGGCAGCAGGATTTCTGCAGGGCGTCCCGGTTCGGGGAAGAACGGTACTGGATCCGGCTGAGGGACGAGAGCGGTTTTTATTCCGTCCGGAGTGCGCGGACGGAGTATCCTGTCCTGCGGAAAATATGGATGAACGCGGTGGAGATCCGGCACATGGACCGGGAGGAGACGGAGAGCTTTACGCTGGATTCGTATGAGGAGGACTGCAGCTTCCGGCTGCTGCACGGCAACATTGACAAGATCTCGATAGAGGTGCTGGAGGGCAGCGACGAGGAGGAGCGCTGGAGCGTCTGGGAGGAGGTAGCGGATCTGGAAGCCTGGACGCAAGCGTCTGTCAGGTGGATCGGACGGAGGGGATCGTCCGGTTTGGAGACGGCCTCCACGGAAGGGTCCCGGCGTTCGGAAAGACGCAGGGCATCCGGGTACATTATAAATGCGGCGGAGGCTTCCGCGGAAATGTGGCGCAGGGGCAGGTTTCAAAGCTCAATCAGACGCTGGGGTTCGTGCAGACGGTTTCCAATCCCATGGATCTGTGGGGAGGGCTGGATGTGGAGACTCCCGAGGAGGCCATGAAGCGTTTCAGCGCCAGGCTCCGGCACTGGGACCGGGCGGTCACGGCCAGAGATTATGAACAGCTGGCGGCGGAGGCCTCCAGAGCGCTCCGGAAGGTGCGCTGCTTTGGCGGCAAAAATGATAAGGGGGAAAGGGAACCGGGAGCGGTGACGCTGGTGGTATATCCGCAGAAGCATCTGCGGGATAAAAGCTTCTTCTGCTCCGTGCGGGAAGAGATCCTCCAATATCTGGGCCCCAGAATGGATCAGGGGATCCTGGAGCGGGGACAGTTCTATGTGGTGGAGCCGAAAATGGTGGAAATTCAGGTGAAAGCGGAGGTGACCGTCTCCGGATTCCAGAATATTTTCCAGATGCGGCGCCGGGTGGGAGAGCGCATCCGGGCTTTCCTGGATCCCATGAAGGGACACTTTGACGGAGAGGGCTGGGAAATCGGCCAGCTGCCGGACATGATCCAGATACAGAATATTTTGAAGGATATCCCGGAGATCGTATGGATCTCCAAGATTTACCTGCTGGCGTTTGTGAACGGGCCCCGGGGAAAGCAGGAGGCGGATCTGGAGCAGGTCCGCAGACACCCCTATGTCCTTCCCGTCTGCGGCGATGTGGACGTGGCGGTGACGGTACATTGAGCGGCGGAAAGGAAGCCGCCGCAGTAATATTTGGACGGAGTAAGGATAGGGAAGTTTGAGTAAGGAGGAGCGTTATGCTGCCGGATATACATCTTGACCGGATGACGTTCGACGAAACGGTGGAACGGGCGAAAAACAGAATCGTGGGTTTTTATCCGGGGTGGACGGACTTCAACTATCACGACCCGGGCATCACGCTGATCGAGCTGTTTGCGTGGCAGAAGGAGATCCAGCAATACGGGATGGATCACATCGGCGACAGCCATAAGCGCAAATATCTACAGCTTATGGGGACGGATGTCCGGCACCGCAGGGCGGCCGGCTGTTACGTGACCGCGGCGCCGGAAGTTCCCGTTCTGCTCCCGGAGGGCAGCCGGATGGAGGCGCCCGGAGTGATCTTCGAGACACTGGAGGAGCAGCTACTGCCGGCGGTTTTCATCCGGAGCTGTTTCGGGCGGCTGGAGGAAAACGTCAGTTTTCTGGACGGGGAACAGATGGCGCTGGGTCATTCGCTGGTGTTCTATCCCTTCGGACGAAAGGCACAGGCGGGGACCTGCCTGTACCTGGAGCTGTCCCGGGGGCTTCCGGTTGAAAAAAAGACCGCTCTGACCATACGGGTCAGCAGACAGGAAACCTGCCGGAGGAATCCGGCGGATGCGGACACGATCGCCCTGGCGAAGCTGAGCTTTTCCTATTGGAACGGAGAGCGGTACGAGCCCGTGGAGCTGCTTAGGGACGAAACATTCGGGCTGCTGTTCGATGGCCAGATCGTGTTTCGGCTCCACAGCCCTATGGAGAAATCCTCCGTGGGGGGAAGAGAGGGATATTTTCTGCGGATCCGTATGGAGGAGGGACAGTACGAGGCGCCTCCCGCGCTGAGCTTTCTGGATCTGAACACAGTCCGCGTCCAACAGAAGGAAACGGTGGCAAAGTGGCTTCCGGCCGTGAAGCTGCCCGGGGAGAACGCACTGCTGTCCACACATGCGCTGTGCGCCCGGGGGACGATTCGGGTGTTCTCCTGCAGGGACGGATATTACCGTAAGGAGGAAGTTCTGGAAAGAACGGCGGATCCGGCTTCCGGCAGCGTTACGATCCGGCTTGGCGGCGGCGCGGAAGCGCCCCTGGAGACGGACGCGCCTGTGGGGCCGGACGCGGCGGTGTGGCA
>CANPWJ010000271.1 GCA_947584035.1 uncultured Acetatifactor sp.
AATTGATATGGGGGCGGAAATTCCGTTCCGCCACGCTGCCCAGACCCTTGTGGAAGATCTCGTCCGTGATCTCCCCCACGGTGCCGTCCTCCCGCAGCCGCAGCACCGTCAGCTTCCCGTCGTGGTATCCCGCCACAAAGAGGTAACGGTCCGTGTAGTCCGTGGCCAGATAGCAGCCCCGCATTCCGTTGATGGACGCATGGCCGATCTCCTTCAGCGTCCCGTCCCGCCCGATCTCGTATGCCTCCACGCCGAAATCCGTGATGGAATACAGATATTTTCCGTTGTGGGATGCAGTCAGATAGGAGGAGTTGGAGATTGTCACCTTGTCCTTCTCCACAAAGCGCCCTCTCTCCACATCCACGTCATACACCCGGATCCCGTGGCTGTCCCCCTGCGTGTAAGTCGATACATAAGCAACATATTTTTCCTTTGCCATACCCTTGTCCTCCTCAACGCTTCCGCTCCGGCCGGCACGGCCCCGTCCCATTCTGCCCGGAACGCCTATTCAAACAGATTCTTGGTGTCATCGGAGTAGATCCAAAGCGTCTCCCGCTTTTCTTTGCCGCTGTCCAGATCCATGATCCTAAGATTCATCCAGGAGCCGTCCACCTTCTGATAGGCAAACTGAACCGCTCCCTCGTTCTTCAGCCTCTCCTCCAGATAGCGGTAGTCCAGGGCCCTGTTGAAATATTGGTGGTACTCCCACTTCACAAACTTATCCACGTACAGCTGCAGCGCCTGGCTGTAGCAGAAATCCGTCTTTTCCAGAAGCTCCAGAAAATATTTCGGGATAAAGATATGGCGCAGCGTATCCAGCCGCAGATCCACAAAGTAAACTCCCGCGAACTTCGAGGCGATGATCTTCAGGAAGGATTCCGCGTCCTGCTTCTCCGTCAGCAGATTTTCCAGCTCCTCGTTGGCGGTGCGGTTTTTCCTCCGGCCGCCGTTCTGCTTGTAGTACTGCTCCTTATCCGCGCGCATGGCGAGCTCGGCGGCACCTATGATCTTGTAAACCGCCAGCTCCCGCAGCCCGCTTTCCACCCCCGCGGAGATCTCGTAACCGTCGTTTCGCAGGTCGTTTCGCACCTCCGACAGGATGTGCTCCACGCTCCGCTTGGACAGCCTGGTGCTCAGCATCACAAATTCATCGCCGCCGATCCGGTAGATGCGCTCCTCCGGGAAATACTTGCGCAGGGCGTCCGCCACGCTGCAGAGCATATTGTCGCCCTTCTCGTGCCCCAGCAGATTGTTGAGCTCATGCAGCCCGTTCACATCCACGTACAGGCAGGTGAGCCGGGCGCTCTCCCCCTTGTGCAGCTCCTCCAGATCCTCGTTGTATTTATGCCGGTTGTACAGAAGGGTCAGGGCGTCCCGATTGTAGCTGTCCACCAGCTCCTGGCGGGCGCGCTGCTCCATCAGGTACTCCTCATGCACATCCTTCACATACAGAATCAGGGTCTGGTTGGTATCCGTATATTCCGCGCTGGGCACCAGATCCATCTGGACCCAGCGGTAATCCTCCCCGATCCTTCGGCGGTAACGGCAGCTGATCCTGGACGGATCCTCCCGGAAGTGCTCCCGGAGGGCTTCCATATCCGTAAACTGCCGATAGACCTCCTCGTCCTCCTCGTACACGTTTCCGCGCTCCTCAAAACTCCTCCACCAATCCGAGATCCGGCTCAGTCTGCTCACAAACTGTTCCCTCTCCTTTTTATCCACCTTCACGGTCTCGAAGGAATCCCGGGTCAGATTGATCTTTAAGATCTTATAATAAATCACCGTCAGGGTGGAGAGCGCATCCACCATCGTGATCGTATCCGTATCCGCCTCTCTCCAGCAGAAAACGGCCCAGGGATTCTCCGGCCCGCAATTCTCCGGCGAGATGATCCCAAAGGTCACCCAGCGGTACCGCTCCCCGGATTTCCGGGTATAGCTCTGAATGATCCTTCGCTCTCCGCCAAACACTCTCGCCTGTACATACTGCGGATCGGAGAACCGCAGATAATCCTCCGCATACTCCGAGAGAACGATCTGAGATTCCACCTGCTTTTTGATAAAGGAATAAATGTTGGTGATCCCCTCCAGGCCCTCCTCCAGCAGAGCCTTGTCCTGCTTCATAAACCGGAATTCTCCCGTCAGAAGATTCACCCGGGCAAGCTTCAGGAAACTGTCCACCAGCGTGTCCTCCACGAACTCATAGACGCCGCTCCATTCCTCTGTCTCCTCCATCTCCATTTGCCTCCTTGCGCAAAACTTTCTCCCTGACTTTTTAGTATAATCCTCTTGAAGCGTCTTTGCAAGCAATTAACCAAAAACCGTTTTAAACAAGCCAAAAAATACGGCATGGCGTATCGGTCAGACAGCCATGCCGCACATACATCCTTCTTTCTGTCAGTCCTGCTTTTCGCAGCCGCAGGTCTCCCCGCGCCCTACGCTGGGGAAGTCCTGTCTGCCGGAAAACGGCATGGGCTCCTGACCGCACCCGCAGTCGGATGACCAGGCCGACGGCATGGACGGCATGGCGGCGCCGCTCCTGGATGTTCCTCCGCAGCCGTTGTCCTCGCCGGCGGAACCGCAGGAAGCGTTCCCGGAGTTTCCGCCTCTTCCCCCTGCAGATCTGCCGCCGCAGCAGCCGTTTCCTTCGCTTCCCCTTTCTCCCGCGTTATTGCAGCCGCAGCCACAGAACAACAGTAACCATAAAATCCAACAGCTCATCGCAAAGTGTCCTCATTTTCCTGTTTACTGTATCCTATTCCGCGCGGAGAAAAAAGTGCAGGTCCGGCTTATTTTTTCTTCACCAGCTCCCTGCGGATGCAGCGGAAGGTCTCCCGCTCTCCTT
>CANPWJ010000272.1 GCA_947584035.1 uncultured Acetatifactor sp.
CCCTGGGGGAGCTGCTGGAGCGGATGCTGGAGGAATCGAGCCCCGCCCTGCTGTCCGATGTGGGCTGCGGCGCGGCGGCCTGCCGGGCCGCCATGGAGGCGGCGCTTTCGGACAATACCTGGGAGCTGGGAGAGGATCCGGCGCAGATAGAGGGAGCCTTTGGAGCGGTGTTCCGGGAAATCTTTGCGCCCATCGGGGACACCTGCGAGGCCCATTATGACGCCAAGGGCAACCCCTACCTGATGCTTACGCCCGGGAGCATTGTGCTGGAAGGGGAGACAGAGGCCAGGGACACTGTGCGGACACTGGTCTATGACCGCCTTTCCCGGAATGGGGAGTGTCACCTGATCGTATTTTATGAGGAGATCCTGAACGGGGACGGGAGCGAGTACTCCACGGCCATCCGCAACACCTACGCTGTGAAGCTGTCGGACGGAACGGTGATCCCCTCGGATAAGCACGCCTGGGCGGATGTGGGGAATGAAGCCTACCGGGAAGCCACCGGGGAGAACTGAAAACTTTTAAGGAAAAATCTGGAGGAATGATTATGCTGAGAAAAGCGGATCTGGGAAACGGAACCTATCAAAATCCCGTTATCTACGGGGACTACTCGGACCCCGACGCGATACGGGTGGGAGACGACTATTACATGATAGCGTCGAGCTTTTGCAACGCGCCGGCGATCCCCATTTTACATTCCAGAGATCTGGTAAACTGGAAGGTCGTCAACTACGTGTGCCGGCAGGTGCCGGAGTACCGCTACATAAATCCCATGCACGGCAGCGGAGTGTGGGCGCCGGCGATCCGTTATCACCAGGGCGAATACTATGTCTATTTCCCCATGCCGGATGAAGGAGTGTATGTGAGCCGGGCGAAGGATCCGCTGGGAGAATGGTCGAAGCCTGTGAACATAATGCCGGAGTACGGCGTGATCGACCCGTGCCCCTTCTGGGACGACGACGGGAGGGCTTATTTAGTGACAGGTGTGTCAGGAGCCAGAGTGGGCTACAAGAGCGTGCTGAAGCTGGCGGAAATGTCCCCGGACGGCATGAGCATCCTGTCCGAATCCCGCATCATTTATGACGGGCGGAACACGGAGAACGAGACCATCGAAGGCCCCAAGGTCTATAAGCGCAACGGATGGTACTATATCTTTTCGCCCGCGGGAGGCGTGAAATGCGGTTTTCAGGTGGTGCTGCGCGCGCGGCAGATCCAGGGGCCCTATGAGAGCCGGGTTGTCATGCGGCAGGGCGCTTCGCCCGTCAACGGACCGCACCAGGGAGCCTGGGTCGATACGGTGAAGGGGGAGGATTGGTTCCTTCATTTCCAGGATGTCTACGCGGGGGGACGGATCGTGCACCTGCAGCCCATGTGCTGGGAGGAGGACTGGCCGATTATCGGCGCAAGGCGGGATGGGGAGACGTTTGGAGAGCCGGTTATGACCTGCCGCAAGCCCGCCGTCTCGGAGGAGGCGCTCCGCCAGACGGATATCTGCGAGCCGGATAACACCGATGAGTTTGACTCCGACACCCTGGGATTACAGTGGCAGTGGAACGCCAACAGCGAGGACGGATGGTTCGAGACCCGGGCGGAGGAATCGAAGCTGCGCCTCTACGCGGTAAAGACGAACCGGCTGCGCCAGCTCTCCGATTATCGGAACCTTCTGCTGCAGAAATGGCCGGCGCCGGAGTTTGTCTGCGATACCCGGATGAATGTCCGCGGGCTCCAGCCCGGCGATATGGCGGGGATTGTCTCCATGGGACAGACCTTCGGCGGTCTCGCGGTGCGGCTGCGGGATGCGGGGGACGACAGAGCGTCCTATGAGCTGGTGAAGATTGCGGGAACACAGGAATTCGACCACAATATGGCGTTCGCGGAAAGCGAAGAGACGGTGGCAGAGCTGGATCCGGCGCAGCTGGAGGAGGCTGGGTACGATGTGGTCTTTCACTATCAGGTGAAGGTGAGGGAGTATGTGGATTCCCTGGATCGGACGGACTGGCAGGGCAGGGAGATCTGGGTACGGCATATTCCCAAGGAGGATATTTTCCTGTGGGCGGAAAGCGGCGGCAGGAAGATCCCGGACAGCGACATGCGGATCGACGCCCGGGCCGGACGCTGGGTGGGTGTGAAGAACGGTGTGTTCTGCGTGCACAAGGGCAGCGGGGACACGGCGGGTTATGCGGAAGTGGACTATGTGCGGTACAGGAGGCTGGAAGAGGATGCGTGAGATAGAGCGGGCTATATTGGAACAGAACCTGCCGGAGGTGCGCAGGATCCTGGAGGAGGAACCCTCGGAAATCGATCAAAAGGACGCGGAGGGGACGCTCATGGCGTTCCTGGCCGCCCGGACGGGAAATTTGGAGCTGGTGCGCTATGTGGTGGAGTATTCCCGGGCCAGCATGAATATTGTGGACGGTTCCCACCGAAATATCCTGCACTACGGCGTTATGTCCGGAAATCTTCCGGTGTGCAGGTATCTGACGGAAAAGGTGGGAATGTCGCCGCTGACCGGGGATATCCGCCTGGAGACCCCCTATGAGCTGGCGGACAGACTGGGCTTTGCCGAGCTGACGGCCTATTTTGAGGCTTATGTGGGAGCGCCGCTCTCGGAGATGTACAAGAATCCCATCCGGACAGGATTTTTCCCGGATCCTTCGGTCGTCCGGGTGGGAGAGGATTACTATATGGTGAATTCCACCTTCGTGTATTTCCCGTGTATTCCGGTGTCCCACTCCCGGGATCTGGTACACTGGGAGGTGATCGGCTATGCCATCACCGAGCCGGAGTGGTGTATGCTGGACGGGATCCAGGGCGGCAGAGGTTACTGGGC
>CANPWJ010000273.1 GCA_947584035.1 uncultured Acetatifactor sp.
TGTTTCCTGTCGCGAAAGCAAAAAAAGAGCCGCCGTCCGGCGAAGAGAGCATGTCAAAATCTCTCTCGCCGACACGGCAGCCCTTTCGTGTCCTTACCGGGCAGAACCGTTGATACACTTGTAGTCAGATCCAGGCTTCCAATGGAAACCCAGACTTCTGAAATAATTAGTGCTGTCCGCAGTTGTGGTTGCAGGTGAGCACAGAACCGGTGACCGCCAGGCCATCATCTGCCTTGACAAAGACATCGCCCAATCCGATCTCGTCATAGCCATTGTTGTGATAGTTATAGGTGATGCTGATTGCAGTTGTGTTGTCGCCGCCCGCAAGAGTGCCATTGGATCTTACATACACTACCGGCTGGTTGAAGTACAGCGTCAAAACCTGCTCTCCGCTGTGGTGGTCGTCCGCCGCGTCGTGAACAGCGTCCACCTGGATGCGGTAGTCGTGCCTTCCGGTCTCCGGCGTCTGATGGATATAGGCGGTCACCGTATAGCAGTCCGAGCTGTCCCCCGCTACCGCGCCGCTTGCCGCGTACACACCCTCGGAAACCTCGTCGTTTGCCAAAACAACCGGCTTCTCATAATTTTTCATGGTCCTCTCTTCCTTTCCCTTTTTTGACACGTTTACAGTAATATTTTATGCACAAAGATTACGTTATTGTTATTTTATCACAATATTTTCCTGCTGGCAAGCTCCTGTTCTGTACTTTTTTACATACATTTTACTCCAGCCTTCCTGGTTCTATGGTTACTATCCCCGCTCCGCCGCCTTTCAGGATCGCGGCCCTCTCTCCCAGAGGCGCATTTCCGCGCGCAGCCGCCCTCGCTGTCTGGCGTTCTTTAAGATCGCCCGGGTAGACACCTTCCGAAGGGTCCGGTTGTTGTGCAGAAACCGCGCAAGGGTGACGATCCACAGCGCCGGCCAGAGCAGGAACACCCGCCCCGCCCTGGGAAAATTCAGGTGCATCTGATGCTGGAATTCCCGGACATACTCCGCAAGGCTGCCGCTTCGCAGAGCCACCATACGATCCGAGGCAGAGTTTCCGAATTCCTCCGCCTCCAGGATCTCCCGCAGAAAGTCCTCCACCACGCCGCCGTCCACGGAGATCCCCATGAAGCGCACCGCCTCCTGGGGCAGCCCCAGATAGCGGACACAGGTATCCGTCACGATGTCGGAGAAGCCCCGGACACCGCTCTCCTCCACGAGCCGCAGATAGCGCTTCCGCTCCGCCTCCGGAATCTCCCGATTCCAGAACACCACCCAGTCGCACAAAAGCTTCAGGCCAAACCCCGCGTAGAGGAAATGCTGTACCATGTGCAGAAGAAGCTCATAGGCGTGGTAGCCGTCCCCCAGGATCGGCAGCTCCACTCCCATGCAGTCCGCCCGCACGATGCTTTCTCTGCAATCCATGGGCTTGTCGTCCAGATACTTATTGATCCAGTTGTCGTCAAAGGGCTCCGCCAGCATGGTATGGACCTCGATCTCGATGCTGTCCTCCGTCTCATACACCACATGGTGTAAGCCGTGCTGCTCCCTGGAAAGCGTCAGGCCGCTCTCCTTCAGGACAGCCTCCGCCCGCTTCAGCTGCCGCCTGTCCGTCAGGAGCAGATCCACGTCCCCGCTCTTTCGAAGCTCCGGAACCGGATAAAAGGATGCCGTCCCGACCCCCTTTAAGACCACCGCCTGGATCCCCTCCCGCTCCAGCCCGGCGATCAGGTACCTGCACAGAAACAGGATGCGGTAGCTCTGCTGCACCGCCCGCTCCGCCGCCTGGGAGGCCAGATCCCGGATCCCCCGGGGCACCCGCTCATCCGCCTCCAGCGCGTCGTACAGAAGAGGCAGCACGCCGTGCTTTGCGGCCATCTGATAGAATTTTCCCCAATCCAACTCCCCGCCGGACATGGACGGCAAAACCTTCTCCCCGTCCCGTGCGGGCGCGCCTTCGAGCAGACTCTTGCGGAGTATGCCAAGCAGATACGCTTCCTCCATCGTTTCCTCCCTGTCAGTGCGGTTGATCGCGCGACGCCGCCGTGCGCGCCCGAACCCCGCGCAGACGATGCGTCCAAATATTCTTCTGGAAATTTCCCTTTCTTAATGATATACTAAACCTGATATTCTGCACAAGAGGAAAATAACATGAAAAAAATTTTTTCGATTTCTTCCGCCATCATCTGTCTGATCCTGCTGGTCGCCCTGGCCGGATCCTGGGCTTATTTCCTGAAGCTTTCCCCAAAGCCCTCCGGGGACGCCTCCCCGGCCTCCGGCGCGTCCCCCTCGGAACAGGCCGCCCTTTCGGAACAGACGGCCCTTTCGGAACCGATAGATTCTTCGGAACCGGCAGACCCTTCGGAGTCCGCCTGGCCCCTGCTGGAGCTCTCCTACGAGCCCGCCTCCTATGAGGAGACGGGCGAAGTCCTGTCCAACCCGTTCTGCGGCTTCTACCAGATGAACGGGTATATCCTGACGGAGGACGACCCGGCCGAGCTTTTGGAGCTCGCCTCCCGGGACGCGGCTTCCGGAAGTCTGCCGCTCCGGCTGGTGCAGATCAATCTGCTCCGCTATTCCGACTCCGATCTAAGCGACAACGCGCTGGAGCAGCTGGACGGCATCCTCTCGGCATACCGTAAGGCCGGGCGGCAGATGATCCTCCGCTTCCTCTATGACTGGGACAGCAAGGCCATGGACACGGAGCCGGACACCATCGAACGCATTTGCCGACACATGGATCAGGTGAGCGACGTGGTGAACCGCTACACCGACTGTATCCTCCTGCTGCAGGGGACCTTCACCGGCGACTGCGGGGAAATGAATT
>CANPWJ010000274.1 GCA_947584035.1 uncultured Acetatifactor sp.
CAGAAGGGAAAAGCCATCCCCGTCCGGCAGCATGACGTCCAGCAATAACAAGTGATATTTTTCTGTCCTCAGGCGAAACAGCGCCTCCGCGCAGCCGCCGGAGCGCTCCACACACAGATACCCTTCCTTTCGCAGAAGCTCCGCCACCATTTCCGCCAGAGCCCTCTCATCCTCCACGATCAAGATCCTACTGTCATACAGATCCATGTCTTCTCCCTCTCTTCCCACTTTGCCGCTCTGCCACCTGCCCCTCTTGTCACTCTGTCATCCTGCCGCTCTGCCTCCCTGCCACCGTCCTGTCACCCTGCTGCTCTGCCCGCCCTGCTCTCCTTGTCACTCTGTCATCCTGCCATTTTACCATCCAATCGCTCTGCACCTTGCTATTCTGCCATATTCTGCCGCTCCGCCATTCTGCTGCTCTGCCACCCGCCACCGTCCTGCCACCCTGTCACCCTGCCGCTCTGCTGCTCTGTCACCTTGCCATTCTGCCATATTCTGCCGCTCCGCCATTCTGCTGCTCTGCCTCCCTGCCACCTTCCTTCCGCTCTGCCGTCCTGTCACCCTGCCATCCTGCCGCTCTGTCGCTCTGCCGCTCTTCTGCCTTACAGACAGCATACCACAAACCTTTCTGAAAAACAGGATTTTCGCGCAAATGTAAGGTAAATGTAAGCTGCGCATCATGGGCCTGTAAGAGCGGGGGATTATACTGCGGATATCTTATATGCGAAAGGAGATTTCCATGAATCAGACAAAGCAAGCGAAACAGACGAATCCGACGAAGGGAACGAACGAAGCGCTCTCTTCCGAAAACCCCCGCGTCCCCCTTCTGGTGGAGACCAGGGACCTCACCAAATTCCACGGCCCCAGGGCCCGGATCCACGGGCTTTGTATGCAGGTGCCCTCCCAGTGTGTCTACGGCTTCCTGGGGCCCAACGGAGCGGGCAAGACCACCACGCTCAAATGCCTGTTGGGCTTGATCCGGCCAAGCTCCGGAAGAGTCTTTCTCTTCGGTCAGGAGATCCAGGAGAAAAACCGTCTCACCCTTCTGCGGCGGACCGGAAGCCTGATCGAAAGTCCCAGCTATTACGGCCACCTGACCGGTCTGGAAAATCTTCAGATCGTGGCCCGATTAAAAGGAGTTCCCTTCGAGGAGATCGACGGCGTGTTAAGAACCGTCCGCCTCTCTTCCCAGCGGGACAAAAAGGTCCGGCACTACTCCCTGGGCATGAAGCAGCGCCTGGGAATCGCGATGGCGCTTCTGGGGGAGCCGGAGCTCTTGATCCTGGATGAGCCCACCAACGGGCTGGATCCCGCCGGCATCCAGGAGATCCGCCAGCTGATCCGCTCCCTCCCCTCCGCCCGCCATATGACGGTGATCCTCTCCAGCCATCTTCTGAGCGAGGTATCGCAGATGGCGGACTATGTGGGGATCATCAACCGCGGCGAAATGGTCTTTCAGGGCTCTCTGGACGCGCTGGAGAGCCGTGGCGGCGATCTGGAGGAGATCTTCCTCTCCCTGACAGGAGGTGCGGACAGTCTATGAAACGAATCCATCTGAAACCTTCCCTATCCTCCGTCTGCTGGGCGGAACGCAGGAAGCAGCGTAAGCTCTGGGTGCTGCTTTTAGGGCTTTTGCTGTTCTACCTGCTTTACCTTTGCTGGGAGGCGGATAGGGACGCCAATCGTCCCCAGGGCTTCCTCATGCTTTTGTACGAGCTTCCCCTTCTGAATTCCCTCCTGCTCCCCGTCTCCACCGCCGTGCTGGCCAGCCAGATCGTGGACGTGGAGCACAAGGGAAGCACCTGGAAGCTTCTGGAAACGCTTCAGTCCAAGAAAAGCCTTCTGTGGTGCAAGATCCTTTACGGCTTTTTGGCCATCGCCCTGTTTCTGCTGCTCCAGACGGCAGCCGCCCTCCTGCTGGGACACCTGTTCCACTATGAGGGGAGTCCCGATCTGCGTCTGTATGGCGCGTATCTGTTAAACAACCTGGCCGTCACACTGGTCCTGTACCTGCTGCAGCTCTTATTGTCCCTCCTGTTTGTCAATCAGGCGGCAGCTCTCTCCGTGGGCATCTGCGGCAGCCTGGTGGGCTTCCTGATCCTGCTGCTCCCCATCGGCCCCCTGTACGAGGTGATCCCCTGGGGCCTCTACGGCGCGACCTCCTTTGTGCGGATGGATTGGAATCCGGACACCCGGGCGATTTTCTACTACTGCCAGAGAGTGCTGCCGGACGCCCCCTTCTGGGTCGCCGTCTGGATCGCCGGGCTGCTTTTCCTGCTCCATGGGATGTTCCTGCGTCTGGAGACGGAAGGGCTCTCCCTCCGCCCCGTCTCCGGGAAGGCAAAAAAAGAGAGCCCCGCCGTCCCCGCCAGGACTCATCTGCCCGCAGAATGGATCAAGCTGAAGCGCACGCCCATCTGGCTGGCGTTTTTCCTCCTGCCGCTCTTATCTGCTCTGCTCGGCACCTCCAACTACCAAAACAATCTGTCCGTCCTCCAGGACGAATGGTACAGCCTGTGGTCACAGCACACGCTGTTTTCCTGCATGGTCTTTCAGCCGGCTGTGATCGGCGTATGCTGCGGCTATCTCTGCCGGATGGAGCATACGGGGTGCAACTGGAACCAGCTGCGGTGCCTTGCGTCCCCCGCAAAGATCGTGCGGGACAAGCTCCTCACCGCCGTCCTTCTCTCCGGTTTGACACAGCTTTTCATCCTAGCGCTCTTTGTCCTCTGCGGAAAAGGGGCGGGAATCTCCTCACCTCTCCCCGGTGAGCTGGCGG
>CANPWJ010000275.1 GCA_947584035.1 uncultured Acetatifactor sp.
GATTGAATTTCCCGCCGTATTTTTGGGACAGGCCGTAGTTCAGCAGGATCGACTTGGCATGGCCGATATGAAGATAGCCGTTAGGCTCGGGAGGGAAGCGGGTGTGCACCGTATCGTACACGCCCTCCGCCAAATCCTTGTCGATCATCTGCTCAATAAAATTCCTGCCTTCTCTGGCTTCCGTCGCCGCCGTTTCCATGTCGCTCATACCGCCTCTACCTCTTATCGCTAAACTCTCTGCTTATTATCTTAACACATCGGCCATGGTTTATAAACCTTTTTTTGCGCACAATTTGATTTTTGCGTCAGTGATGGAACAGGCGGATCCCGGTGAACGCCATCACCATGCCGTATTTATCGCAGCACTCGATCACCGCGTCGTCCCGCACGGAGCCTCCGGGCTGCGCGATGTACCGGACGCCGCTTTTGTGGGCGCGCTCGATATTGTCGCCGAACGGGAAGAAGGCGTCCGATCCCAGCGTCACGCCCTGCAGCCGGTCCAGCCACGCGCGCTTCTCCTCCCGGGTGAACACAGGGGGCTTTACCTGGAAGGTTTTCTCCCACACGCCGTCCGCCAGCACGTCCTGATACTCGTCTCCCATGTAGACGTCGATGGCGTTGTCCCGGTCGGCCCGCCCCAGGCCGTCCACAAAGGAGAGCCCCATCACCTGCGGGGACTGGCGCAGGAACCAGTTGTCCGCCTTGCCGCCCGCCAGCCTGGTGCAGTGGATGCGCGACTGCTGCCCGGCGCCGATACCGATCGCCTGTCCGTCCTTCACGTAGCACACGGAGTTGGACTGCGTGTATTTCAGGGTGATCAGGGCGATCTTCATGTCGATCCGCGCGTTTTCGGGAATCTCCCTGTTGCGCGTCACGATGTTGTCCAGCAGCCCGCTGTTTACATCCAGCTCATTTCTGCCCTGCTCGAAGGTGATCCCGTACACCTGCTTCCGCTCCACAGGGGCCGGCCGATAGGAGGGATCGATCTGGATCACGTTGTACGCCCCCTTCTTTTTCTCCTTCAAAAGGGCCAGCGCCTCCTGCGTATAGCCGGGCGCGATCACACCGTCGGACACCTCTCTCTTGATCAGCCGCGCCGTGTCCCTGTCGCACACGTCGGACAGCGCGATAAAGTCCCCAAAGGAGGACATGCGGTCCGCCCCTCGCGCCCGGGCGTAGGCACAGGCTAACGGGGACAGCTCCCCCAGGTCGTCCACCCAGTAGATTTTCGCCAGAGTGTCGTCCAGGGGCAGCCCCACCGCGGCGCCCGCGGGGGACACATGCTTAAAGGATGTGGCCGCGGGAAGCCCGGTCGCTTCCTTCAGCTCCTTCACCAGCTGCCAGCCGTTGAAGGCGTCCAAAAAGTTGATATAGCCCGGCCTTCCGTTCAGGACCGTGACGGGCAGATCGCTTCCGTCCTCCATGTAGATCCGGGAGGGTTTCTGGTTGGGGTTGCACCCGTATTTTAATTCCATCTCTTTCATTTGACCGTTTGCTCCGTTTCTCCAGTGTTTATTGATGTTTGTTTACGATCCGGGTCTCATACTCCCCGGTGGCGATATCGATGTAGCGCACGAACAGGGAGACCTTGTTCTCCTCGTTTAAGCTGTCCCACAGCATCCCGGCGAACGCCTCGATCTCCCCCGGGATCTCCACCGTCTTTGGCTCCCCGGAAAAGCTGGGAAGTGGATCGCCGTCGCCCAGATAGGTGTGGAGGAAATGCCCCTCCCCCTTCCGCGGATTCCCGTAGGAAAAGGTAAAGCGCAGACAGGACGCGGGATCTCCCTGATCGCTCTTGAGGATAGACATCTCGTAGTCATACCGTCCTCCCTCCACATGGAGGACGCCGGAGATGCGCGGCGTATAGTTGGGCGCGTCCGGCTCAAACTCCCGGCTCCGCAGGGACTGTTCCAGCGTGAGCTGTCTGCTCATCCCCTCACAGATCGTGTCCGTCTGGTCGCCGTTGGTCACGACGGTCCTGTTTCCAAGGACCCGGACCGGCGCGTAGATGATCAGGCTGGGATCCTCCAGCTTGGAAGGATCAAACGCCTGGGTGCGGATGCCCTCGCCGTCCGGCACAAAGATGCGGTTGCGGCTGTTCTGGCTCCGGCCCATGATAAAGTAGGCGGCCACCGCCTTTCTGCCGTCCGGTGTCTCGCCGATGACGATCCCTCTTCCCGGGTACGCGTTGCTCTTCAGCTCCTGTTCTAACGATATCATATGTCTCCTCCTCTGTGCCGACGGCGGCTTTCCCTTATGCGACAACCGACCTTCCGGGCATCACAAAAAAGAGATGCCCAGACGGTCGGCTTTTTTCTGTCTGCACTCCCCATGGGTGATCCCATTTTTCCGTCAGTCGTGCAGCTTCTGTCTATTATCTTACATGCTCCGCCCGCTTTTGGCAAGCCCCGGGAGCGGATTTCCCGGCTATTTTGCGGAAAATCTACGCCTCGATGCTGTAGTTGGGAGCCTCCTTGGTGATGTGGATATCGTGGGGATGGCTCTCCTTGAGGGACGCGGCGGAGATCTTTACGAACTTGCCGTTCTCCCGAAGCTCCTGCAGGTTTTTGGCTCCGCAGTAGCCCATGCCGGAGCGCAGACCTCCCATCAGCTGGAAGATCGTGTCCTCCACGCTTCCCTTGTAGGCCACGCGCCCTTCCACTCCCTCGGGAACCAGCTTCTTGGCGTTCTCCTGGAAATAGCGGTCCTTGCTTCCGTTCTCCATGGCCGCGATGGAGCCCATGCCGCGGTACACCTTGTATTTCCTG
>CANPWJ010000276.1 GCA_947584035.1 uncultured Acetatifactor sp.
TGTTTCAGCCGCTCCACGATCGCTTTCTTGATGATCGACTGGATATCCGAAGGACTGAACAGTTTGCTCTTCACCGAAGACGCCTTCGCGACCCAGAATTTCGCGTCCGGGGGCAAAAATTTTTCCCACGGAAGCGCTTTCGTCTTTTCAAACAGCTCATCGAACAAAAGCCCGATGACCGCCGCCGGCACACAGGACACCAGGATATGGAACCACAGCTTCAGGATGTCCATTTTGAGAAACGACGCGGCGCCGCGCTTCCCCGCCCGCTCTTTTCCGGTCAGGGCAAACGGCCATATCTGGTTCCAGAACAGCACCACCACCGCCAGGATCGCTCCCAGCTGGATGACCACGTCGAACATGTCAAAGAAGCCTGCGCTGGTCTCTCGAAAGGGAATCAGCTTTTCCACCAGGATCAGATGCCCCGTGCTGCTGATGGGGAGCCACTCCGTAATGCCCTCCACGACTCCGTAAAGGATCGCCTTCATAATTTCTGCCATTTCTTTTTCCTCTTCATTCCTTATTTTTACTCTTTTTATTCCCGGGTGCCGGAGGATCCCAGATACGCGAGCAGATCCCCATAGGAATCCTCCGCGTCCCGGTACCCTTCCTCATACAGCGCCCGCAGCTTCTGCGTATCCCGCTCGATCCGCCCCACCGCGTTCTTTTTGCGGGGCCGGATGACAAAGGCCCGGCCGTTCTCCCGCTGCCGTTCGATCGCCTCCTGGGTCGCATTGTACGTGATATGACGCCCGGCCATCAGCTCGTATACTTTAGGATATTTATAATAGCGGGCTTTTATGAGCGCCAGCTGCGCGGGCGGCACGGGCTTTCTCACAAAGCCCACCTCCTTGGTCATCACCACCACGTTCCTTGCGTTGCCGTCCAGGATCGACTTCTGCAGGGGAATGGAATCGCTCAGTCCCCCGTCCAGATAGCGGCGGCCGTCGATCTTCACATTCCGCGACACCAGCGGGAGAGACGCGGAAGCCCGTATCTTGTCGATATCCGTCCGCATATCCCGGATCCGCAGGTACTCCGGACGCCCCGACGCAATATCCGTGACCACACTGTATGCCTTCCCCGGATAGTTCCGGAACGCTTCATAATCATAGGGGTACAGATATTCCGGGATCAGATGATAACACATATCCACATTGAAAAAGTCCCCGGTAGCCATAAGGCTCCTGACGCCGCTATAGCGCCCGGAATCCAGATAATCAATGCTGACATCCAGGGCGCGCCCCCTTTGTCCCGACAGGTAGCTGCTCATATGGCACGCGCCCGCCGACACCCCGTAAACGCTGGAAAACAGCACTCCCTTATCCAGAAAAAAGTCCAATACTCCGGCGGTGTAGACCCCTTTCATTCCGCCGCCTTCCAAAATCAAACCAGCCTGATACATGTCGCTCCCTCTCTGAACGGCCCGATACCCGTTCCCACACACGCTCTGTCTGTCCGCTATCCGCGGGAGTAGGTCTCCCGCACAAATCTGCGGAGCGCCTCCAGCGAACGCTCCACCTTCTCCGTGTCGATACAATACGCCATCCGAAAGAAGCCGGGCGCGCCGAAGGTATCCCCCGGCACCAGCACAAGGTCGTACTGCAGAGCCTTCTCACAAAACGCCCTGGAATCCGCCTCCAGCGCCCTGGGGAAGATGTAGAAGGTTCCCCCGGGCTTTACACAGGTAAATCCAAGCTCCACCAGCGCCTGATACAAAAGCTGCATGTTGGTCTCATATACCTTCAGATCCGCCGTCCGCTCCAACACCCTGGACACCGCCAGCTGGATAATGGAGGGCGGACAGTTATGCCCGATCCCCCGGGAGATCTGCCCACACATATTCACCATGACATCCGCTCCATTGCAGGACGGATGCACCGCCACATACCCGATGCGCTCCCCGGGCAGGGACAGGGATTTGGAAAACGAATAGCACATAATGGTATTTTCATAAAACTGCGATACGCAGGGAGCGTCCACTCCCTCAAATACGATCTCGCGATAAGGCTCATCTGATATAAGGTAGATATCATGGCCGTATTCCTCGGACTTTTGCCGCAGGATATCCGCCAGCCTCTGCAGGGTCTCCCGGGAATACACTACGCCGGTAGGGTTGTTGGGCGTGTTGATCAACACCGCCATCACCTTCTCGGTCAAAAGCTCCTGGAAGGATTCAAAATGGATCTGAAAATGCTCCACATCCGGCGGAACCACCTTGAGAACCGCGCCCGTCAGATCCACGTAAGGATGATACTCCGGAAAGAACGGCGCGAACGTCAGGATCTCATCCCCCGGCTCCGTCACCAGGCGAAACGCGTGGGCCAGCGCCCCCGCCGCGCCGGACGCCATGAAAATATGCTCCTTCCGGTACGGGATGTGAAACCGTTTTTCCAGAGAGGCGGCGATCGCCTCCCGGACCTCCGTGATCCCCAGGCTGGGGCTGTAGCCGTGCAGCGCCACGGAATCCTCGGTGGTCAGAAGCCGTACCATCTCATCCGTAAACTCCCGGGGAACCGGGACGGACGGGTTTCCCAGACTGTAATCAAACACATTCTCGTACCCGATCTCCCTGCCCCTGGCGGTGGCAAATTCCGAGAGCTGCCGGATCACCGATTTGCCGGACAGCATATCCTTGTATTTTTGTACCAACATGACGAATACTCCCTTTCTCTATGCTTCTTCCGCCCAGGCCAGAGCGCAGCGGACGGCCCGCTTCCAGCCTTTTAAGAGCTCCGACCTTTGC
>CANPWJ010000277.1 GCA_947584035.1 uncultured Acetatifactor sp.
ATGAGACCTTTGACGATGCGGGGGAGGCGGTCCGGTACCTGGAGGAGAAGGCGTCCTATCCCATCGTGCTGAAGGCCGACGGCCTGGCCCTGGGAAAGGGAGTGCTGATCTGCGGCACCAAGGAGGAGGCGCTCCAGGGCGTGCGGTCCATTATGGAGGACAAACAGTTCGGCGACGCGGGGAACCGCATGGTGATCGAGGAGTTTATGACCGGGAGGGAGGTCAGCGTGCTCTCCTTCGTGGACGGAAAGACGATCCGGATCATGGCCTCGGCGCAGGATCACAAGCGTGCCAGGGACGGGGACCAGGGATTGAACACGGGAGGCATGGGGACCTTTTCTCCCAGCCCGTTTTACACCCCGGAGGTGGACGCCTTCTGCAGGAAATACATTTATCAGGCGACGGTGGACGCCATGGCCGCGGAGGGCCGCCCGTTCAAGGGCGTGATCTTCTTCGGGCTGATGCTCACGCCGAAGGGGCCCAGGGTGTTAGAGTACAACGCCCGGTTCGGCGACCCGGAGGCGCAGGTGGTGCTGCCCCGCATGAAGAACGATATCCTGGAGGTCATGGAGGCCTGTGTGGACGGCACGCTGGATCGGATCGAGCTGTCCTTTGAGGACAATGCCGCGGTGTGCGTCGTGCTGGCCAGCGACGGCTATCCGGTCTCCTACGAGAAAGGCTTCCTCATCCAGGGTCTGGAGCGCTTTGAACAGGAGGAGGGCTATTACTGCTTTCATGCCGGGACCAGGCGGACGGAGAAAGGCATCGTGACGAACGGAGGGCGTGTTTTGGGCGTTACGGCCAAGGGGGCTACTCTGCGGGAGGCCAGGGAGAACGCCTACCGGGCGACGGAATGGGTACAATTTGAAAACAAGTATATGCGCCATGACATTGGGAAGGCGATTGATGAAGCATAGAGGTGGATCTTATGAGAAAGAGTCTGGGTGGAATTTTTATTGAGGATCATTATCACGTTCCGCATGTCTGCAAGGAGTGCGGGGGTGTTATGGTATTTAAGGGTGTGGGAGAGTACCACTGTGAGAAATGCGGCGCGGTGGACTATGACGACTATGGGAAGGTGCGCCTGTACATCGAGAGCCACCGGGGAGCCACCGCCGCGGAGGTGGAGGCTGCCACCGGCATTTCCCAGCGGTCCATCCGGCAGATGCTGAAGGACTCCAAGCTGGAAGTGATGGATGGCTCCAAGGTCATGCTGCGGTGCGCCGCCTGCGGACAGCCCATCCGCAGCGGGGAATTCTGTCCCCGGTGCGAGACGAAGATGCACCGGGCCATGGAGGCCGCGCAGCGCGAGGAGCTGAAGCGCGACATGAAGGGGTACAGCGTGTCAAAGAACGGAGAGGATGGCCAGCGCCGGTTTATGCGCAGCTGACTCTCACAAGAGGATAAAGCGCAGGGGCTGCGCGGAAACGAGGAAACCTATGAGAAAAATGAGAAAAGCACAATGGAGCAGACGGATGATCCGTGGGGTGATGACCCTGATCGCGGCGTTTACGATCGCGGTCGCTGCGGAAGGCCTTTCGTTTGTGAGCTGCGCCAGCGAGGGAAAGATATCCGCGGACAGCGCGAACATCCGGGAGTCAACGAGCACCAGCAGCTCCGTCGTGGCCAGCGTGGTCAAAAACGACGAGGTGTCGATCAAGGGGCAGACCACAGGCGCCGACGGCTATACCTGGTACCAGGTGTATGTGGATGCGGACCGGCTGGGGTACATCCGGTCGGATCTGGTGGAAATCACCAGCGGAGGGACGCCTCCGACCCTGACGAATACCAATGCCAACACGAACACCAATACCAACACGAATACAAATACCAATACGAACACCAACACCGGGACCGCCACACCGCCCGCCACCTATAACCCCACGGTGGAGGTGACGGAGGTCACTCCCGTGGTCGCCAAGGTTAAGGGAGGACAGGCCATCCGCGTGCGCGCGGACGCTTCCACCGGAAGCGGCATTGTGACCACCGTCCAGAGCGGCACCACGCTGAGCGTAACCGGACAGGCGGACGGCACGGACGGCAACACCTGGTACCGGGTGAGCTACACGGCGGCGGACGGCACCGAGGTGCTGGGCTTCATCCGTTCCGATTACCTGGAGCTGTCGGGGGAGGTGACTCCCGTCACGGACGCCCCGGAGGAGGAACAGCCATCTGAGCCGGAGCAGCCCCAGGAGCCTGTGGAGACATCCCAAAAGTGGGAGACGCAGCTGCAGGGAACGGACTGGTACCTGCTGGACACGGAGCAGGGGAAACAGTGGAAGATCGACGATATCTTCTACGCGGCGGATCACAACGGCCAGCTGGTGGCGCAGGATGCCGCAGCCATCCGGAACCTGAAGATCGTGATCATCGTCCTGGTGGTGGTCATCATCCTTCTGGCGATTGTTGTGACCATGGTGATCTTTAAGATGAAGGATATGTCGGACTCCGCTTACTTTGAGGAGGTGGAGCGGGAGACGATCCGGCGCAAAAACAATGGCAGACCCCAGGGAAGCGGCCAGCGTCCGGGGCGTTCCCAGGGTGCGGGGGAGAGAAAGCCCTCCGGCACGCGAACAGCCCAGGGAGGCCGTCCGGCTTCGGACGCGAGACGCCCGGCCCCGGGAGGAACCCGGCCAGCGCAGAGCGCCCAGGGAAGCCGCCCGTCCCAGAGCGCCCAGAGCAGCCGCCCAAGCCAGGCCAGCAGGACGATCCAGAGTCCCGGTTCCCAGCGCC
>CANPWJ010000278.1 GCA_947584035.1 uncultured Acetatifactor sp.
GATTGCGGGGACAGACAGCGCAGGAGCAGATAGAACAGAGCCCGGCTGCACAGGGACGGAGGCTTCCCCGGGCGTTTTTTGCCCGGGACGGGATCACCGTCGCCCGGGAGCTTTTGGGGAAGGTGCTGGTACATGAGACGAAAGAGGGCGTCATCCGGGGGATCATCACGGAGGTGGAGAGCTATATGGGAGCGGAGGACAAGGGCTCCCATGCCTACGGCGGAAGGCGGACGGAACGGACGGAGCCCATGTTCCATGCAGGGGGGACCTCCTATGTCTATTTGATCTACGGCATGTACTGCTGCATGAATATCGCGGCGGCAGAGGTGGATGTTCCCCAGGCGGTGCTGATCCGCGGGGTGGTGCCGGCGGACGCGGAATCCGAAGAGCGCATGGAGCGGCTGCGGCTGCAGGGGCTTGCCGGGCGAAGGAGCCGGGGAGGGAAAGAGCGGCCCGGCTCTGAACGGACGGAGCGGGAGGCAAAGGCGCGGCCCCTGCCCCGGAAGCATCTGGCGGACGGGCCGGGAAAGCTCTGTATCGCCATGGGGATCACCCGGGCGGACAACGATGTGGACCTGGTGGAGAGCGGGAGCTTTTACGTGACGGAGGGGATCGAGGTCAAGCCGTGGCAGATCCGGGCGGGCAGACGGATCGGCATCGACTACGCGGAGGAAGCGGCGGACTACCTGTGGAGGTTTTACATTCAGACGGACGGTCTGTAAGGCGGACCGGCGGTTAAGAGCGATCAAGAGGTTTGGCTATGAGCTTGCGGTTTTATTTTGGCCCCTCGGGAGCGGGGAAGAGCAGAGGGCTTTACAGGGAGCTGACGGAGCGGTCCCTGGCCCATCCGGAGCAGAATTTTTTCCTGCTGGTGCCGGATCAGTTTACCATGCAGATACAGAAGGAGCTGGTGACGCTGAACGAGCGGGGCGGCATTATGAACATGGATGTGCTCAGCTTTGGGCGGCTCAGCCACCGTATCCTGGAGGAGGTGGGGACGCGGTCCGTCCCGGTGCTGGACGACACGGGCAAGAGCCTGGTCCTGCAGAAGGTGGCGGGGGAGCTGAAGGGGCAGCTTCCCGCGCTGGGAGGTTTCCTGAACCGGCAGGGGTATATCCATGAGGTAAAGAGCGCGATCTCCGAGTTCATGCAGTACGGCATCGGCGTGGAGGAGGTCGGCCGGCTGATCGACTTTGCCCGGGGCCGGGGGGCCCTGTCTCACAAGCTGCGGGACCTGCAGACCCTGTACCGGGGTTTTCAGGAATATATCCGGGGCAATTTCATCACCACGGAGGAGACGCTGGATGTGCTCCGGCGCTCTCTGAAAAAGTCGAAGCTTCTGCCGGGAAGCGTGGTCGCCTTCGACGGCTTTACCGGGTTTACCCCGATCCAGAACCGCCTGATCCAGGAGATCATGGGCCTTGCGGAGGAGACCATCGTGACGCTGACGCTGGGGGAAGGGGAGTACCCCTATGAGACGGACGCGGAGCAGAAGCTGTTCCATCTGAGCAAAAAGACGCTGGCGGATCTGGAGCGCCTGGCGTCCCAGGCCGGAGTCGCCCGGGGCAGGGATGTCCTGGTGCTGCCCGGCAGGGGAGCGCCGCCCCGCTTTGCGGACGAGAGGAAGCAGGCGCTCTTTCAGGAGCGGTGCGAGGTGCGCCGGAGAGAAAAGCACCGCTTTATGGAGGCGCCCGCCCTCCTGCATCTGGAGCGGAACCTGTTCCGCTACGGGGCGGAGGCGTTTTCCGGCCCGCAGGAGGAGATCCGGATCTTTGAGACGACCACGCCCCGGGATGAGGTGCACCAGACCGGACTTGCCATCCGGGAGCTGGTGCGGGAGGAAGGGTTCGCCTATCGGGACGTGGCGGTGGTCACGGGAGATCTGGACAGCTATGCTCCCTACGTGGAGGCGGAGTTTGCGCAGATGGGGCTTCCCTGCTTCATCGACCGCACCAGGGGGATCGTGCTGAATCCCATGGTGGAATATATCAAGAGCGCGCTGGAGCTGTACCTTCAGGATTTTTCATACGAGGCGGTGTTTCACTATCTGAGGAGCGGGCTGGCGGATATTCCCCGGGAGGATGTGGATCTTCTGGAAAACTATGTGATCCGTACCGGCATCCGGGGATACCGCAGGTGGAGCAGACGCTTTGCGGCCAGAGCCGGAGAAGGGGAGGCGGGGGAGGAGCTGCTGGATGGTCTGAACGGGACGAGAGAGCGGCTGATGAGCCAGGTGGATATGCTGCGGGCAGCGGACGGAGCGCCCGCCAGGGAATATGTGGACAGGCTCTATGATTTCCTGGTGCTGAACCAGGTGCAGCAAAAGCTGACGGAGTTTGAGCGCATGTTCCGCCAGAAGGGACAGCTCTCCCGAGAGCGGGAGTACGCGCAGATCTACCGTCTGGTGATGGATCTTTTGGATCAGATCTACGGGCTGCTTGGGGAGGAGCGGATCTCGCTTCGGGAATTCGCGGACATCCTGGAAGCGGGCTTTGGCGAGATCCAGGTGGGCACCATCCCCCAGAATGTGGACCGCATCGTGGTGGGCGATATGGAGCGGACCCGCCTGAGCCAGGTGAAGGCGCTCTTTTTCCTGGGGATCAACGACGGCAATATCCCGAAAAATGCTTCCCGGGGTGGGATCATCTCCGATATGGACCGGGAGTTT
>CANPWJ010000279.1 GCA_947584035.1 uncultured Acetatifactor sp.
CCGGGAGAATGGACGGGAGGAGACGGAGGTGGTCTTTGTGATGGACCGCTTCGGCTATGCCAAGACCCTCGATTTCTCCACTTACGAGCGCAGCAGGGAGACCGTCGATGCGGAGTACCGGTACGTGGTGCCCTGCAAGAACACAGGGAAAATCTGTCTGTTCACGGATCAGGGGCAGATGCATTCCGTCAAGGTGCTGGATCTGCCGGCCGGAAAGCTCCGGGACAAGGGCGTCCCCATCGACAATGTGAGCAACTACAGCTCCGAGAAGGAGGAGATCGTATATATTGCCAGCCAGACGGAGCTGAATCTGCGGCAGCTTGTCTTTGTCACAGCCAGGTCTATGGTAAAGATCGTGGACGGGGGAGAGTTTGACGTGTCCAAGCGCACGGTAGCGGCCACCCGGTTAAACGACGGGGACACGCTGGTGAGCGTGGCCGCTCTGCACGGCCAGACCCACATCATCCTCCAGTCCCGGGAGGGGTACTTCCTGCGGTTTCTGATCGAGGAGATCTCGCAGATGAAAAAGACCGCGGCCGGTATGCGGGGGATGAAGCTGGGCGATAAGGACCGCATTGAAGCCGTCTATCTGACGGCGGGAACCGATCTCACCCTGATCGAATACAAGAGCAGGAATGTGATGCTAAACAGCATCAAGCTGGCAAAGCGCGACGGAAAGGGAACCAAGCTTCGGGCATAAGGTAAGGGGCGCGCTTTCGGAGGGAAAATCATATGAGAGTGATCGCCGGTACAGCCCGAAGTCTGCCTCTGAGGGCTCCGGAGGGCATGGATGTCAGGCCCACCACGGACCGCATCAAGGAGACGCTGTTCAATATCCTGCAGAATCAGGTGCCGGGCAGCATCTTTGTGGATGTTTTCAGCGGAAGCGGAGGCATTGGCATCGAGGCGCTGAGCCGCGGGGCCAGAAAGGCTTATTTCATTGAACATTCGGCAAAAGCCGCCGCTGTGATCGAGGGGAACCTGGCCTTTACAAAGCTGGCGGACCGGGCGGTGCTGCTGCGGCAGGATGCCTGTGCTGCCCTGGGGAGCATACGGGAGGAAGCGGTGGATGTGATCTTTCTGGATCCGCCCTACGGGCAGGAGCTGGAGCGGGGAGTGCTCTCCGTCCTGCGGGGGATGCGGTATGTGACGGAAGAGACCCGGATCATCGTGGAGGCCTCCTTGGAGACCGGATTCCCGTATCTGGAGGAGCTGGGGTTTCGTTTGGAGCGAGAGAAGCGGTACAAGACCAACAAACATGTGTTTATCAAGCGCGCCGTCCGCGCGGATGGGGATGTGGCATATGAAGAGAGCAGTTTATCCGGGAAGCTTTGACCCGATGACCTACGGGCATCTGGACATTATCAATCGGGCCGCCGAGATCTTTGACGTGCTGATCGTCAGTGTCCTGAATAATAATCAAAAGACACCGTTGTTTTCTGTCGAAGAACGTGTTAAGATACTTAAGGAGGCTACCAGGCACCTTCCCAACGTACAGGTGAACAGCTTCAGCGGTCTGCTCACCAATTACGCGGCGGAGAACGATCTGCATGTGGCGGTCCGCGGTCGGCGGGCCATCACGGACTTTGAGTACGAGCTCCAGATGGCACAGACGAACCGGCTCCTGTCCGGCGGGAAGATGGATACGGTGTTTTTGACGACCAGCCTGGAGTACGCGTACCTAAGCTCCTCCAGCGTGAAGGAGATCGCGTACTTTGGCGGGGATATCTCCAAGGCGGTGCCGGAATTTGTGGCGGAAATGATCTTTGAGAAATACCGCAGCCAGAGGCCGCAGGGGCAGTCGCAGCCTTGACGGGGGAAGGGAACCACGAAACAGAGGGAAGAAGCAGAGCACACAAAATCAGGGAAAGGCATGGTCAGTTTATGAGCAGCAGAATCGAACAGTTAATTGATGAGATCGAAGAGTACATTGAGAGCTGCAAGCCCAAATTTATGTCCAACACGGAGATCATTGTCAATAAGGATGAGATGGATGAGCTCTTGCGGGAGCTCCGCATGAAAACGCCGGATGAGATCAAGCGCTATCAGAAGATCATCAGCAACAAGGAAGCCATCCTGAACGATGCCCGTGCCAAGGCGGAGGCTCTGATCAACGAGGCCACCATACATACCAACGAGCTGATCAGCGAGCATGAGATCATGCAACAGGCATACGCCCAGGCCAACGAGGTGATTACGATGGCCACACGGCAGGCCCAGGAGATCGTGGACAACGCCACCATCGAGGCAAACACAGTGCGTACCGCGGCGGCGCAGTACATGGAGGATATGCTGAGTTATCTGGAAAATATCATCGTCTCTGCCAGACAGGCGGCCGGGACCCATTATGAGAACCTTCTGGGATCCCGCAAGCACTACGAGGAGATCATCCAGAACGACCGCAAACAGCTGCACCCGATCGAGGAGGATATGGAGGCGCTGGAAGCAAACGGCGATTCCGGGAGCATTGACGTGATCTCCCAGTGAAGGACAGGACAGAAGAGGCAAGCCGGTTTTCCGGAAGGAAAGCTGGCTTTCTTGTCTTAAGAAGCCGCTTTTTCTGTCCCGGAACCCCCAAAAAAGGAAGGGCAAACATGCGAAAACATTTGGTTCATCTTTTGATCGGTCTTTTG
>CANPWJ010000280.1 GCA_947584035.1 uncultured Acetatifactor sp.
AAAGGCGAGGAGCGGATCCGCGTGAAAGCGCTTCGGACCAAGTATCCCCAGGGAGCGGAGCGGCAGCTGATCTATGCCGTCACGGGGCGGAAGATCCACTCCGCCATGCTGCCGGCGGACGCGGGGTGCATCGTGAACAACGCGGACACCGTGGTGGCCGTCTTTCGGGCCGTGACGGAGGGGCAGCCCCTGACGGAGCGGATTGTCACGGTGACGGGGGACGCGGTGCGGGAACCGCAGAATTTCCGTGTGCCCATCGGCACGAGCTATCGGGAGCTGGCGGAGGCTGCCGGAGGGTTTCTCCGGGAACCGGAAAAGATCATCTGCGGGGGCCCCATGATGGGGACCGCCCTGTTTGGCCTGGATGTGCCTGTCACCAAGACCGCTACGGCGCTGCTGGCCTTTACGGAGGATGCGGTGTCCCGGATGAAGCCGGGCCCCTGCATCAACTGCGGCCGCTGCGTGGAGGCATGTCCGGGGCGCGTGATCCCCAGCAGACTGGCGGATTATGCCGAGCGGTTTGACGAGGAGGCGTTTTTGCGGGAGCATGGGATGGAGTGCTGCGAGTGCGGCTGCTGCAGCTATGTCTGCCCCGCCAAAAGGCCGCTGACACAACAGATTAAGTCCATGCGCAAGATACAGCTTGCCAAGAAGAAAAAGAAGTAGGGGGACAAGGGAATGAGCGAACGCTTCAAGGTATCATCCAACCCGCATATCCGCTCGGACATGTCAACCAGCGGTATCATGCTGGCGGTTATCGTTGCCCTCATGCCGGCGGCCGGCTACGGGATCTATCATTTCGGGCCCCGGGCCGTCCTAGTGATCCTGGTGACCGTGGCGGCCACCGTGGCCGCGGAGGCGCTGTTTGGGCTCTGCCGGGGGAAGGTCACGGTGACGGACCTGTCCGCGGTGGTGACGGGGCTTCTCCTGGCGCTGAACCTTCCGCCGGGGATCCCCCTTTGGATGGCGGCTCTGGGCGGCCTGTTTGCCATCCTGGTGGTAAAGCAGCTCTTTGGCGGCCTGGGACAGAACTTTATGAATCCGGCGCTGGCGGCCCGGTGCTTTCTGCTGCTATCCTTCCCCAGCCAGATGACGGATTTTACATACGATACCTTTACCGGCGCCACTCCCCTGGCCGCGCTGAAGGCGGGGGAGAGCGTGAATGTGACGGATATGATCCTGGGCCGCACGGCGGGCACCATCGGTGAGACTTCCATGATCGCTATTCTGGCGGGGGCCTGTTTCCTGCTCCTTTTGGGAATCATTGACCTGCGGGTGCCCGGAAGCTATCTGGTGACGTTTGTGCTCTTTGTGGGGCTGTTCGGGAAGCGGGGGTTCGACCCGGCCTATCTGTCCGCCCAGCTGGCGGGAGGCGGCCTGATGCTGGGGGCCTTCTTCATGGCTACCGACTATGTGACCCGGCCCATTACCGGGAAGGGGCAGTATCTGTACGGCGCGTTTCTGGGCGTGATGACCGGGATTTTCCGCCTGTTTGGATCGGGAGCGGAGGGCGTCTCCTACGCCATCATCCTGGGGAATCTGCTGGTGCCTCTGATCGAGCGAGTGACAAAGCCTGTGCCCTTCGGATACCGGGGATATGGAAAGAGCCGTTAGCGCGGCGGAATGCGAGGAAGTATGAAGAAAAAGGACGATGTTTGGGGAATGTTGAAAGAGGCCGGTATCCTTTTGGCGATCACGCTGATCCTGGGCGTTGTGCTGGGATGGGTGCATGAGCTGACCAAGGAGCCCATCCGTCTGCAGAGGGAGAGGGCGGTCCGGGAGGCGTGTGAGGCGGCGTTTCCGCTGTCCGCCGGGGAAGGAGAGCTCTCGTTTCAGCAGACCGGGTATGTGCAGGATGAGGCGCTGACGGCGGAGCTGGCGGCACAGGGCGTTTCCATCGGGGAGGTCTATGCGGTGACCGGATCGGGAGAGCCCCGCGGTTTTGTGGTGGAGTCCACTTCCCGGAACGGTTATGGCGGGGATATCGTCCTGTACGTGGGGATCGCCGCGGACGGCACCGTGCGGGGCGTGTCCATTCTGGAGTTGTCGGAGACGGCGGGTCTGGGCATGAAGGCGCCGGAGGTGCTCGCCCCCCAGTTTGCGGGGAAACAGGCGGAGAGCTTTGTCTATGTCAAGGGCGGCGCTGCGGCGGACAGTGAGGTGGACGCCATCACAGGGGCCACGGTCACCACCTCCGCCGTTGTGGAAGCGGTGAACGGCGCCCTTCGGACTGTTCGGTATCTGAATGACAGCGGGCCCCAGGCGATCGAGGAGACAGGAGGTGGCGGCGATGAATAAGGCGGCGGAGCGGCTATACAACGGAGTGATCCGGGAGAATCCTACCTTTGTGCTGACGCTGGGGATGTGCCCCACGCTGGCGGTCACCACCTATGCGGTCAACGGCCTGGGAATGGGTCTGGCGACCACCGCGGTCCTGACCCTGAGCAATCTGCTCATCTCCCTTCTGCGGAAGGTGATACCGAACCGCATCCGCATACCGGCGTTTATCGGGATCATCGCGTCCTTTGTGACGGTGATCCAGCTTCTCATGGAGGCGTACGTGCCCGCCCTGAACAAGGCGCTGGGCGTGTATATACCGCTGATCGTGGTGAA
>CANPWJ010000281.1 GCA_947584035.1 uncultured Acetatifactor sp.
TGACACCCATAAGAACGTGTCCCGGCAGATGCACAGGCCCTGCACGGTACAGGCGGATGTGTACGTGCAGGACGGCGATACCGTCGAGGCGGCGGATATCGTCTGCCGGGTGATCGCTACGCCGGGGCATACGTCCGGCTGCTGCTGTTACTATTGTGAGGAGGCGGGGTACCTGCTCTGCGGCGATACGCTCTTTTTGGAGTCTGTGGGGAGAACCGACTTTCCCACGGGCGACATGGGGGCACTGGTGCGCTCCGCCCGGGAAAAGCTCTTTGTCCTGCCGGACGAGACCAAGGTCTACCCGGGGCATGGGGACAGCACCACCATCGGGCATGAGAAGCGGTACAATCCGTTTCTGGTGTAAGGCTTCTGACGGCGCCGTTTGTTTTTGTACCTGCGGTATATTGCATTGAGGGAATTTATGACGAGTGAAACCTGTTATGTAAAAATCGATCGGGAAAGCTTCGAGTATGACGTCAACGCTCTTTTCCGCTCCTTCTATCCGGAGCGGAATGTCCGGGTGCTGGTTCCGGAGAGCAGGGAGTACGGGAGTGCGAAAGAGCTTTTTGGGGAGATCTCTTTCGGACGGAACCATATCCGGATGCGGATCGAAAACAGAGAGTATGAGTGGCAGGGGATGCCCGATGAACAGGCCGGCGCGTGCGCTTTGGGGGAAGCGGGAGAGGAATTCGATGTCTGCGCCTCGGAGGAGGCGGAAGAGAAGCTTGCCGGGCCCTGCGCTTCGGAGGAGGCGGGAGAGAAGCTTGCCGGTTCCTGCGCTTCGGGAGAGGCGGAAGAGGACAAGCGTTATAAGGAGGGGTTCAAAAGATTTCTCTATCAATGTCTGGCAAGGCACACGGGGCGGGAGCTTCCCTGGGGGAATCTCACCGGGATCCGGCCCACCAAGTTCGCTTATGGTATGCTGGAGGAGGGAAGGAGCGAGGAGGAGATCCTCGCCTTTTATCGCGGGAAGCATTTTGTCAGCGAGGAGAAAAGCCTTTTAAGCATTGACATAGCGAAGCGGGAGCGGGCGCTTTTGAGCGGGCTGCATTATGAGGGCGGCTACAGCCTTTATATCGGGATCCCGTTCTGCCCTACTACCTGCCTGTATTGTTCCTTTACCTCCTATCCCATCGCCGGGTTTCGCAAGCTGGTGGAGCCGTATTTGGACTGTGTGATACGGGAGATGGAGTTTCTGGCGGATCGCTTCGCGGACCGTATCCTGGACAGCGTGTACATCGGCGGAGGCACGCCCACCACGCTGGAGCCGGAGCAGCTGGACCGCCTTCTGACCCGGCTGCGGGAGCTGTTTGACTTCTCCCAGGTGAAGGAATTTACGGTGGAGGCGGGGCGCGCGGACAGCATCACGGAGGAGAAGCTCCGCGTCCTGCACCGGCACGGCGTCCGCCGAATCTCCGTGAATCCGCAGACCATGAAGCAGGAGACGCTGGATATCATCGGCAGACGCGCCAGCGTGGAGCAGGTGTGCCGGGCGTATGAGCTGGCCCGGCAAATCGGGTTTGAAAACATCAATATGGATCTGATCCTGGGGCTTCCCGGGGAGGGCCCGGAGGATGTGCAGAGAACCATCGACCGCGTGGTGGAGCTGGGGCCGGACAGCCTGACCGTCCATTCCCTTGCCGTCAAGCGGGCCTCCAGACTGAATCAGTGGGTTCAGGAGAACGGAGTGGCCCTGCTGAACAATACGGACGAGACGATGGGGATCGCGGCGGAGGGGGCCAGGCACCTCGGCATGGCACCCTATTACCTGTACCGCCAGAAAAATATGTCGGGCAATTTTGAGAATGTAGGGTACGCTGTACCGGGCAAATATGGACTGTATAACGTGTTGGTTATGGAGGAAATACAAAATGTGGCGGCCCTGGGAGCCGGGAGCATCAGTAAGCGTGTGTATCCCGACGGGCGCATCGAGCGGAGCGAGAATGTGAAGGATGTCGCCGGGTATATCGAGAGAATCGGGGAGATGATCGAGCGGAAGCGGGCGTTGTTTCGGGATTGATGGTTCAAGAACATACCATACCACTAGGATATTTTGACACAAAAAGTAGTTGGTGCACTTATTGCATCATGGTCGCATCGGTGATAAAATAAAAATTACAGATAACAAACTTTTTCAAAGTTCGTAGAGGGAGGCTCCGTCAGTTTGATGCAGGGAGGGATGGAGTATGGATTCATCCGGACAGGAGAAGAAAACGGCCGCACCGGCGCCAAGTGAGATTGCACAGAATTTAAAAGTAGCTGATGAAAATGCCACATTTAAGTATGATGAGTCGGCAAGAAACATTGTGGCCCAGAAGTCGGTTCTAGCATATATATTAAAGAGCGCACTTGACGAGTATGCGGCGTATACGGTGCAGGAGATCGCGGAGAAGTTTATCGAGGGAGAACCTGAGCTGAGAAAGATCGCGGTCCATCAGGACCATCCGGACAGGCAGGACGATTCTGATATGATGAGCGGGGATGACAAGATAGAAGGCAAACCGACTGCTGACAAGTCACAGAGGGACGGCACAGTTTATTTTGACATCCGCTTCATCGCAGTTCTTCCGTCGGATGGCAGCCGGATCGAGATTTTGATCAACTGCGA
>CANPWJ010000282.1 GCA_947584035.1 uncultured Acetatifactor sp.
ATCATAGCCGCAATACGGTAGATGTCCGACGTAAAGGAGCAGATGATCCGTATGCCGGCGATGTCGTTGACATACTTTACCATATTTTCAATGGTGGACTCATAGCCATGCCGCTTCAGTTTTTTAACGATACTCTCCGGGGTCTTGATCCGCGCCTTGATGTGCTCGATGGGATTGTACTGATGCACATGCTGAAATTCATCGTTCAGGATCTCCATCTTGGTCTCGATCTGTCTGAGCGCCGCGTTATAAACCAGGGTAACTTCCTTCCAGCTGTCAATCCCATCCCCGTTTTCTGTCTTGAACTCCATCCTTACTCCCTCAATCTGCTGACCGTTTTTTTCTGTGATTTCAGTATAACATAAAAACTCATAGAAATGTATATTGTTCACAAAATTTTAATCCTTTTCCCCATTTTTTTACACGGATACGCAACTTTGTATGTATTTTCAATACGCATCCTTTATCTATATGTGAAAACGCCTGAAAATATGAAAAAACGGCAGCGTCAAATCCCGCCGCCCCGGCACACTGGCCCTGGCAAAAAAGAGCCTTCCAACAAGGGAGGCCTTGCAAAAAAGATGCTCTTGCAAAAAAGGGACGCTTGCAAAAAGGCCGCCCTTGCAAAAAGAGCTCCCTTGCTTTTTGGGCGCAAATATCTTACAATGAGGAAACGAAGGGAAAACAGGAGGAGAGCACATGTTTCGTCTGTGGGCAAAAGTATTCCAAAACAACCGGATGCTGCGGGACACCGTCATCGAGGACGACGGCCGGGACACCCGCACACACAAGGTATTTCACGCGCTGGATGAAATATGCCGCGTCTTTGACCTGGGACGGCCGATCTGGCTGGACAGCAATATCTCGGATTTCAAGCGTTTTTCTAAAACCCGCTTCACGCAGGACAGCTTTCTGGAGCCTGTCGATTTTGATTACCTGGAAATTCAAATGATAGAGGAGGATTAACATTCGGACAAAGGAAGCGCAAATTTTTGCAGGACGAAAGAAGCGCAAATTTTCCTCTTGACGAATGAGAACGGAAGTAGTAGTATTGTAATATCTTATATGTAGTTTTAAAAACTACGTGTTGCATTTTGAAAACTTTGACATGTATTTTACCCGTGTTTCCGGGTATTCTACAAAAAGAAGTTTTGATTGGAGGGATTTACATGCAGATTACCATAAGAGAACCCGGCAGCGCCATCACACATTTTGTCGCCATGATCCTGGCAGTATTTGCCGCTGTGCCGCTTTTGGTGAAAGCCGGCGTCACTTCCGGAAACCGTACCCTGATCGCCATGACCATTTTCATGCTCAGCATGATCCTGCTCTACGGGGCCAGCGCCACCTATCACTCGGTCAATCTTTCCGGGCGCGGGCTGCGGGTCTTTCAGAAGCTGGATCACATGATGATCTTTGTGCTGATCGCCGGCTCCTACACGCCGGTCTGTCTGCTGGTACTGGGCGGCAGGTCCGGCTACGCGCTTTTGGCCCTGGTGTGGGGCATCGCCCTGGTGGGAATGATCATCAAGGCATGTTGGATCACCTGCCCCAAATGGTTTTCGTCGGTGATCTATATCGCCATGGGCTGGGTGTGCGTCCTCGTCTTTGGACAGCTGTTCCACACACTCCCGGCGGCCGGCTTCGGCCTGCTCCTGGCCGGCGGCATCATCTACACGGTGGGCGGCGTCATCTACGCGCTGAAGCTTCCTCTGTTCAACGCGAAGCATGAAAACTTCGGCTCCCACGAGGTGTTCCACCTGTTCGTCATGGCCGGCAGCATCTGCCATTTTATCTTCATGTACCTGTACGTGGCGTAAGGCCGCGGCAGTCACACAAGCACCATCCCGGTCTGCAGATAGACCGGAACCGCCCGAAACAGCACCATATCCAGCGTTCCGGCGATAATGACCACATAACAGCACACAAGCCCTGCCCAGGACGCCCACTTCGGGATGGAAAAGCTGCCCAGCCGCATTTGCAGCAGCTTTTCTATCCCTTTTATGATGTAGTACATGAGCGGGATCAGCCCGGGCAGGAGGTATCTCCCCTGGTGCTGATAATCCATCGTATACGCGTAGTAGAGCATCAGGATGAGCGGCATCAGAATACAGAACAGCATGTTCAGGTGAAAGAAGATCCGGTGTCCGCTCATCCGCTCCCTGGCCCTCCTGCGCGCCAGATACCAGGCACATCCCGCGGCACCCGCCGCAAAGAACACCTTGTACAGGCGGTACAGCCAGGGAGACGCATAGATGGACATGGAGCCGAACGCCGCCACAAAACTGTAGAAGGCGCCCTCAAACGTATTTCTCTCCCGGAGCATGTACCACAGGGAAAGGCCCATGCTCTGGTAGGTCTTTAAGTCGTTCTTTCCCACCCCGTACAGGTCGCGCAGCTCCTCCCGGGTCGCCAGCCCCAGAATATCCCCGTCCAGAACGATATAGCTCCGGATAAACCACCAGCCGATCCCCGCCAGCACCAGCGCGCTGATCAGACAGCCCCATTTCAGCATGGGTTTCCAGGAAAGGATAAGACGCCCCTCCTCCCGGCGCAGGAAATATGCGGCAAAGAGCAGGATGCAGCTCAAAATGTACCC
>CANPWJ010000283.1 GCA_947584035.1 uncultured Acetatifactor sp.
TATCTGCAGCTTTCGGATGATCCCCGTGCGGGAGTTCATGGGCAGGATCACAAGGATCCTGGGGATCGCGCAGGATGTGGACGCGGAGCGCAGGCAGGTCATGGAGCTTAAGCGGGAGAGGGACCAGCTGAAGCTCTATCTGGGACTGGTGTAAGGGAAGGAGGCCGGCATGAGCGAGGGAAAGGATTATTTTCAACAGGCGTTGTCCGACTTTATGTTTGAGGTGTCAAGCGGCGGATCGATCCGGCATCTGGCGGACATGGGGTATTCCGTGGAGCAGATCCAGTCCCGGCTTGCATTCCCGACGCCGCGGGAGCGGGTGGAAAGGGCGGTCCGCAGACATCTGACCGAGGCGGGAATCCTGTTGGAAACGCTTGCCCTGCCGGAAGAGGCGTTCCACGTGTCGGTTCTCCGCGCCCGGCACGCGGACCAGATCAGCGCGCGCTTTCGAAAGCTCCTGGAACAGGAGGGAGAGGAGGGTGCTTATCTGGAATGTCCCTTTGGAAGGCTGGCGGGACAGGAGCCGGAGAAGCTGGAAAGGCTGCTGTCCTGCTTAAATTCCAGAGAGAGGGAATATCTGGACGGGATCCGTTGGGAGAGGCCCGTTTTGTACCACCGGCTGAACAGCCGTATGCGGGAGATCGCCGTAAAGCTGGTGCTGGAGGGAGAGCTGCGGATCCGCTGCTTTTTTCTGGGGAGCAGAGAGCTTCTCCTGGTGGAAAAGGCGGAAGCTTCCTGAGAGGCGCAAAACGGCGCCCCGGGAAGTTTCTTTTTTCTTTATAGATTGTTTACAATTTATTTAGCACTCACCTGTTGACTTTGCTAATAATGCGTGCTATATTACATATAGAACAAAGGAACAGAGAAGCTTTTAGGAATGTTCCGGAGGAAAAAGTTTATAATAAATAAAAACAAAAAAGGAGAGATGGCTTATGTTGTTACCGAGTGTCAATGCGTTCAATGACTTTTTTGGAGAGAATCTGCTGGAGGATGACTGGATGCGCTTCCCGTTTGGAAACGACTGGTTCGGCGGGAACAAGTCTGCGGCCCAGATGATGAAAACCGATGTTCGGGAGCTGGACGGCGGCTATGAGGTGATGATCGACCTTCCGGGCTTTTCCAAGGACGAGATCAACGTGAAGCTGGAGAACGGATACCTGACGATCTCCGCCGCCCGCGGAAATAAGCAGGAGGAGAAGTCGGAAGGAAAATTTATCCGGAGAGAGCGTTATTTTGGATCGGTGAGCCGCAGCTTCTATGTGGGCGACGCGGTGACCCAGGAGGAGATCAAGGCAAAGTATGAGAACGGGATCCTCCGTCTGGCCGTTCCCAAGAAAGAGGCGGCTGTGGAGGAGAAGAATCCTTATATCGCCATCGAGGGATAACAGGCAGCGGGAAGCGCCTTCAGGACCGGGGTCCTGGGGGCGCTTTTTGGCGTGGCGAAATAGCGATTGCCAAGGGGAGGCGGATATGATAAACTGATTATAAATTTGAAATTTGGGATCTTTCGAAAAGAGACGGGGAAGTGAGACGCCTATGAAGAACGGAAAGCAAAAGAGGGACGCCGTGTTGTTTGGGGGAGCGCTGCTGCTCCTTTTGGTATATCTGGGGGTCTTTCTGTACCTGAACATGGCCCGGTACGCCCAGCATGTGGATTCCGACATTGCGGCGGAGGCTCTGCTGGCACGGGAGATCTGGACGGAGAAAACCCTGACTCCGGACGACTGGATCGCCAGCACAGAGCGGTATGTATTCGGAATGCCGGCGCTGGCATCGCTCTTTTACGGGCTGACCGGCAGTATGCAGACGGCGGCGGGAGCGGCCTGTGTGCTCATCGGAGGGGCCTTTTCGGCGGTTTTTTACTGGTTCGGAAGGCAGATCGGCCTGTCCCGCACAGCGGCCCTGTTCTCCCTGCTGGCGCTCTGCGCGCTGCCCATCAACGGGCTGCGGAACGACGGCCAGATGGTTCCCTTTGTGATGCTGCTCCTCTTTGTGTTTGCGGACTATTACGCCCTGCACAGTATCCTGCTCTGTCTCTGTATCGTGTTTTATCTGCGCCTGAAGGAAGCGAAAAGTGTGCGCCGGGCGGACGGCGTTCGGTGGTTCCTTTTGTTTGCGGCTGTCACCGTGTCGGCCTGCGGAGGCCAGCGGTGTCTGCAGATGGTGATCCTTCCGATCCTGGCAGCGGAGCTGCTCTCCCTGTTTTGGGAGTCCGGACGGTTTACCCGGAGGCTTCCGAAGGGGCGGCTCTGGGCTTCCGGTTTTGCGGGGACCTTACTCCTCTCCTATCTGATCTCCACCCTGTACCAGGGACAGGCGGACTATGTGCTCTATCTGAATTCCCCGCAGGAGGTTCTGCACCGGCTGGTGGAGACGGTTCCGGCCGCTCTCGCGGAAGGCTTTGGTATTGCGGGAAACGCCCGGGTGGGAACGGTGAACTCCCTGATGCAGGTGATGATCTGGGCCTTTCTGGCGCTGGTGGGCTACGGTCTGGCGGTCATCCTCCGGGACAGGGGAAAGATCGCGGACAGACCTAAGGAGGCGCTGGGGCTGCTGCTCGCCTCCCTGG
>CANPWJ010000284.1 GCA_947584035.1 uncultured Acetatifactor sp.
CTCCAGCGCCGCAAAGCAGTCCCGCACGCACGCGCCGCTTCCTCCGTTCTCCCCGTCCAGACGGCATTTCAGCGGATTCATGCGAAGCGCCTGGAGCGGTTCTCTGGCAAGGCTTTCCGCAAAAGCCCCATATTCCTCCCCCAGCAGCTCTTCCATACGCTCACAAAAAAGGTTCGGCAGCATATCCATCCCTCCCGCCTTTGATTTTCTCGGATCCCGCGCGGTCCGCCTTCTCCGCCGCACAGGACGCTTGCAATTCTCTCCTCCGTCCCCTATAATGAGAATACCCAGGAAATGAGAATACTCAGGATTGGTATCCAAGATTTCGGAAAAGGAGGAACCGTATGTTTTCCAAAAGTCTGTCCCCTTGTCTTGCCCTGCTCCCCGTGCCGCACTCCGCGCGATGCCTTGCCCTGCTCTGCTGTCTGGCTCTGACCGGATGCGGCAGTTCCCCCCGGGATGCCCTTGTCCCCGAACCCGAGCTCCCGCCCCAGCAGAGCAGCGAACCAGGCGGCACCGTGCCGGATACCGCCGGAGAGCCGTCCGCGGCAGACCCCTCCGCTCCGGAACCGGCCGATCTGCCGTCTGTGCCGTCCGATTCTGCCGCCGCATCGGACTCGGGTGCCGTTCCGGGCTCCTCTGCCGCCGGAAACGACACGCCCGTCGCAATTCACGGAGCGCTCCGGGTGGCCGACGGACAGCTGGTGGATCAAAAGGATACGCCCTTCCAGCTCTACGGCATGTCCACGCACGGGCTGGCCTGGTTTCCCCAGTACGTCAACCGCGACGCCTTCCGGACCCTCCGGGACGACTGGAACACCAACTGCGTCCGCCTGGCTATGTACACCGCGGAATACGGCGGCTACTGCACCGGAGGCGACCGGGAAGCACTGAAATCTCTGGTAAAGGACGGAATCGAATACGCTACGGAGCTTGGCATGTATGTCATCGTGGACTGGCACATCCTGAGCGATCAGGATCCCAATGTATACAAGCAGGACGCCCTGGAATTTTTTGACGAGATATCCGCCCAGTACGCGGACTATGACAACATCCTCTACGAGATCTGCAACGAGCCCAACGGCTCTGCCGGCTGGGAGCAGGTGAAGGCTTATGCGGAGGAAGTGATCCCCGTTATCCGGGCAAACGACAGTGACGCCCTGATCCTGGTGGGAACGCCCACCTGGTGCCAGGATATCGACCGGGCCGCAGCGGATCCGCTCTCCGCCGACAATATCCTGTACACCCTGCACTTTTACGCCGGCACCCACAAGGACGACCTGCGGAAACGCCTGGAAGCCTGTGTGGAGAAGGGGCTGCCCGTCTTTGTCAGCGAGTTCGGCATGTGCGACGCCTCCGGCAGCGGCGCCAACGACTTTGACTCCGCCGCACAATGGCTGGATCTTCTGGACCGCCGCGGCATCAGTTACCTGTGCTGGAACCTGGCCAACAAGGAGGAGAGCAGCAGCGTCCTGGTACCCGGCTGTGACCGGCTCTCCGACTGGACCGAGGAGGATCTGAGCGAGGCAGGGAGCTGGATCCTGGAGCGCTTTCGCGGCAAACACTGACGGCCATGGATCAGAAGCCTCTCCCGTCCGAAAAGCAGGGCAGAAGGAGCCGGTACAGCTCCGTATCTGTCCGCTCGTTGATCCGGCGCGCCTCCGCCGCCTGGGCAGGGGAGGCATCCGGCAGTTCCCCGCAGATATCCACCCCCAGGATCCTGCTTCTGCGGCAGCAGTCCGCCAGGATTGTCTTTAGAAGAGGAAGGGACAGCGTCCCCTGATCCCAGTTGGTGCGGGCGTACTCTTCGGAGAGGACGTCCTTGTCGATGGAGAGGTAGAGCGGAAGCCCCTCGTCTGCGCCCTCCCACAGGGCGGACAAAAGCCCCCGAAGCGCCGCCCCGGCGTTTTCCGCGCTGTCTGTGCCTTCCGCTGCCTCCAGCTCCTCCCGGCTGATACAGAAAAGCTTCTCCCGGTGCCCCACTCCCATTTCCCCGATCTCTTCCAGCGTCTCCCGGGAAGGCCCTATCAGAAGGAGCCTCCGCAGATTTTCTTCCTCCTCCAGGACCCGCTTGGCCCACGCGCCGCAGCTAAGAAGCTCCGGTATCAAGGTGGGCTTCATATCGTTGTGATGGTCAAAAAAGAGCAGATTGTAAGGCTCCTGTATTCTCCGGACGAAGAGTCCGGTCAGATAATGATAATTCCCGGAATCCAGAAAATGGATCCCCTCCGGCGGAAAGGCCGCGATCCTTCTCTGCAGCTCCGCCTCCGCCTCCCGGGAACAGTACAGGTCCGTCCCCCCGATATCCGAGCAGTCCAGGCGGGACAGCCGGGGCATACGCCCAATCCATTCCCCGCGGTAGGTATGGGTAAAATCCATGACAAAATTCGCGCTGTCCCGCATCCGAAATCCTTCCTTCATCCATAGGTATGCCGCTTCGCGGCCGGGGCTTTCTCTACAAAATCAGTATATAAGCTGCCGCACGAAAAAGCAAGCACTATCCGGGCGCTTGCTTTTCCCGCACTTTTTCGTTAAAATAGAGTCATCAAAGCGAAGGAGGAG
>CANPWJ010000285.1 GCA_947584035.1 uncultured Acetatifactor sp.
GGAGGACGGGATCCTCAAGCACTACCGCGTGGACAAGATGGGACAGGTGACGCTGACGGGGGAGAAGCGGCTCGGCGTGGAGCAGTTTTCCCGGCTGGATCTTGCGGCCTACGCCAACCGTACCTTCGGGATGTTCGGCGGGGAGGAGGAGACGGTGACGCTGCGGCTGCCCAACCGGCTGATCGGGGTGGCCATCGACCGCTTCGGGAGAGAGGCGGACATCCGCCCGGTGGGCGGGGAGCATTTCCAGATCCGCGCCAGGGTGGCGGTCAGCGGCCCCTTCTTCGGCTGGATGGCCGGAGTGGGGAGCGGGGTGAAGGTGGTGTCCCCGGCGTCCCTGCGGGAGCGCTACGAGCGCTGGCTTGGGGAGATCCTTGCGGCCCAGCGGGAGGAAGAGAACGCTCCCTCCCCGGAGGGGAACGAGGGGAACGGAGCTGGATGAGCACAGCGGAACATGGAACCGGAGGCCGGAAGGCCTCAGAAGGGAGCGGAGTATGCAGATTCATACCGCCAGACGGATGGAGGACTATGAAGAGGGAATCTTCCAGGTATTGAATGAGCGGAAAAACCAGGTGGAGGCACAGGGAAAGCGGGTGTACAATTTCACGGTGGGGACGCCCGATTTCCAGCCGGCCGGACATATCATAGACGCCGTGGTGGAGGCGGCCGGGAAGCCGGAGAACTATAAGTATTCCCTGGCGGATCTGCCGGAGCTCACCCAGGCGCTGATCGACCGTTACCGGGTGCGGTACCAGGTGGAGCTTTCGCCGGAGGAGATTATGAGCGTGTATGGCTCCCAGGAGGGGATCACCCATATTGGGCTGTCCGTCCTGGATCCCGGCGATATCGTGCTGGTGCCGGACCCCGGATATCCCATCTTTGCCATCGGCCCCACGCTGGCGGAGGCCAGGCTGGCCACTTATGAGCTGCGGGCAAAGAACGGATACCTGCCCGATCTGGAGGCCATCGCCGCCGTGTACGGGAAGGGGAAGGCGCAGCACGCCCGGATGATGATCGTCTCCTACCCCTTAAACCCGGTCTGCAAGGCGGCGCCCGACAGCTTTTATGAACAGCTGATTCCCTGGGCGGAGGAGAACGAGATCCTGATCGTCCACGACAACGCCTACTCCGATATTATCTATGACGGCAGGGTGGGAAAGTCCATTCTGTCCTTCCCGGGGGCCAAGGAGGTGGCGGTGGAGTTTTACTCCCTGTCCAAGTCCTTCAACTACACCGGGGCCCGGATGGGCTTTCTGGTGGGGAACCGGACGGTGGTGCAGAGCTTTAAAAAGCTGCGCTCCCAGATCGACTACGGGACCTTCCTTCCGGTGCAGTATGGCGCGCTGGCCGCCCTCACCGGGCCGGACGACGGCGTGCGGGAACAGTGCAGGGAGTACCAGAGGAGAAGAGACGCCCTCTGCGGCGGTTTTACGGAGCTGGGCTGGCCCTTTGAGCCCAGCGAGGGTACGATGTTTGCCTGGTCCAGGATCCCGGAACGCTACGGGGAGGAGGATGTGCGGTTCGTGACGGAGCTTCTGGAAGAGACTGGCGTCCTCTGCACGCCGGGAAGCAGCTTCGGAAACCTGGGGAGAGGACATGTGCGGTTTGCGCTGGTGCTGCCGGTGGAGCGCATACGGGAGGCGCTGGAGGCGGTAAGGCAGAGCGGGATCCTTTCTTAGGACGATCGTCCCTCCGGTATTGGCAGTCCATCCCAAGTCAATCATTTTTTCCAAAAAAGATATCTAAATTTTAGATATCTTTTTTGTATATTATCTCACCTTGACAGGCCGTGGAAATTTCTTTATACTCTTAAGTGATCGGCGCAAGATATAGCGTCAAATCATAAAATAACACCAGATATAGTATTTAAATGCCGGAAACCGGTGGCTGCCGGGGGCCCGGGAGGGAAGGAACGGATGCGCATGAGCAGCAATTTTGAGCAAGCGGAATCGGATAATATCAATTACAGTGCGGAGTACAGGCCGGAGCGGGAAGTATATGTCATCAAGAAGGACGGAAGCAAGGAGGCCTTCAATGTGCAGAAGGTCATCAACGCGGTGGGGAAGAGCGCTTACCGGGCGCTCACCAAGTTTACGGACGAGGAGAAACGCCATATCTGCCAGTATGTGGTGGACAAGGTGAACGAGCTGGGCGAGGACCGCATCCCCATTCCGGTCATGCACAATATCGTGGAGAGCGCTCTGGAGCAGGTGAAGCCCATCGTGGCGAAAAGCTACCGGGACTACCGCAACTACAAGCAGGACTTTGTGCGGATGCTGGACGATGTGTACAAGAAGAGCCAGTCCATCATGTACATCGGGGACAAGGAGAATGCCAACACGGACTCCGCTCTGGTTTCCACCAAGAGGAGCCTGATCTTCAATCAGCTGAACAAGGAGCTGTACCAGAAATTTTTTATGACCACGGAGGAGATCCAGGCGTGCCGGGACGGCTACATCTATGTGCACGACATGTCCGCCAGGCGCGACACCATGAACTGCTGTCTGTTTGACGTAAAGAGTGTGCTCACCGGCGGGTTCGAGATGGGAAAC
>CANPWJ010000286.1 GCA_947584035.1 uncultured Acetatifactor sp.
GGAAACATCTGGTACAACGAGCCCAAGACCCTGGACGTGGCGTTCGATGTGATCGGCGATATCGTGCTGAGCGCGGCCAGCCAGCAGTACGGCGGTTTTACCGTGCCCAGCGTGGACGAGATCCTGGAGCCCTACGCGGAGAAGTCCTACAAGCGCAACGTGGAGAAATATACCGGGCTTGGCATCGATCCGGCGAAGGCGGAGGAGGTGGCCTACGCCGATGTGGTGAAGGAATTTGAGCAGGGCTTCCAGGGATGGGAGTACAAGTTCAACACCGTGGCCAGCAGCCGCGGGGACTATCCGTTTATCACGGTGACGGCGGGCGTGGGGACCGGCAGGTTTGCCAAGCTGGCCACCATCACCATGCTGAATGTGCGGCGGAAGGGACAGGGAAAGAAGGAGTGCAAGAAGCCCGTGCTCTTCCCCAAGATCGTCTTTTTGTATGACGAGAACCTGCACGGCCCCGGAAAGCCGCTGGAGGACGTTTTTGAGGCGGGCGTCCAGTGCTCCGCCAAGACCATGTATCCCGACTGGCTGAGCCTGACCGGCAAAGGGTATGTGGCCAGCATGTACAAGCAGTACGGAAAGATCGTCTCCCCCATGGGATGCAGGGCGTTTTTGTCCCCCTGGTACGAGCGCGGCGGGATGCACCCGGCGGACGACAAGGATGTGCCCGTGTTTGTGGGACGTTTCAATATCGGCGCGGTATCCCTGCACCTGCCGATGATCCTGGCCAAAGCGCGGAAGGAGAGCCGGGATTTCTACGAGGTGCTGGACTACTATCTGGAGCTGATCCGTCAGCTGCACATCCGCACCTACGCCTACCTGGGCGAGATGCGCGCTTCCACCAACCCGCTGGCGTACTGTGAGGGCGGTTTCCTGGGAGGGCACCTGGGCCTCCACGACAAGATCAAGCCTTTGCTGAAATCCGCCACCGCCAGCTTCGGCATCACGGCCCTGAACGAGCTGCAGGAGCTGTACAATGGCAAATCCCTGGTGGAGGATGGAGCCTTCGCCCTGGAGGTCATGGAATATATCAACAAGAAGATCACGGAGTTTAAGGAGGCGGACGGGAACCTGTACGCCATCTACGGGACGCCCGCGGAGAATCTGTGCGGTCTGCAGGTGAAGCAGTTCCGCAAAAAGTACGGCATTGTGGAGGGCGTGTCCGACCGGGAGTATGTGAGCAACAGCTTCCACTGTCATGTGACGGAGGATATTACGCCTATTGAAAAGCAGGATCTGGAGAACCGCTTCTGGAATCTCAGCAACGGCGGGAAGATCCAGTATGTGAAATATCCGATCGACTACAATATCGAGGCGATCAAGACCCTGATCCATCGCGCCATGGACATGGGATTCTATGAGGGCGTAAACCTTTCCCTGGCGTACTGCGACGACTGCGGCCATCAGGAGCTGGAGATGGATGTCTGCCCGAAGTGCGGCAGCCGCAACCTGACCAAGATCGACCGCATGAACGGATATCTGTCCTACTCCCGCGTACACGGAGATACCCGCTTAAACGACGCCAAGATGGCGGAGATCGCGGAGCGGAAGAGCATGTGACGGGCGCGCGCCAGGAGCGGAGTACAATCATTACAAGGAAGTAAGCGGTATGAGATATCACAATATTACGAAGGACGATATGCGCAACGGAGACGGTCTGCGCGTGGTCCTGTGGGTGGCCGGCTGCAATCACTGCTGTAAGGAGTGCCAGAATCCCGTCACCTGGGATCCGGCGGGAGGGCTTCCCTTTGACGAGGAGGCTAAGCGGGAGATCTTTGAGCAGCTGGACAAGGACTATGTGTCCGGGATCACCCTGTCCGGCGGGGACCCGCTCTATCCGGGCAACCGGATGGATGTGCGGGCACTGTGCGCGGAGATCCGGGAGAAATATCCCCGCAAGACCATATGGCTCTACACCGGGGACCGATGGGAGACCATCAAGGACGACCCGGTGATGCGGTATGTGGATGTGGTGGTGGACGGAGAGTTCCACGCCGGGGAGAAGGATGTAAAGCTTCTGTGGAAGGGGAGCAAAAACCAGCGGGTCATCGATGTGCAGGAGACGCTGCAGGGAGAGAACCCGAGTGTTCCCGTCCTCCACTGTCCGGATTATTTATAATTTATAAATGAGGTTATCATGCGAAGGATTGCGAAGTTTCACAAGGTCAGCGAGAAACAGTTTGCAGAGGCGGTGGCGGAGGATTTTCCCCAGTATACGGGGGAGGAGATCCACCGCATGTATGAGGAGCTGAAGCTGCCCCGGCGCGCCACCAGAGGAAGCGCCGGGTACGATTTTTTTGCGCCCTTTTCGTTCACGCTCGCCCCCGGGCAGACGATCAAGCTGCCCACCGGGATCCGCGCGGAGATGGAGCAGGACTGGGTGCTCAAGCTCTACCCCAGGAGCGGGCTGGGATTTAAATACCGGCTTCAGATGAACAATACGGTGGGGATCATCGACAGCGATTATTTTTACTCCGGGAACGAGGGCCATATTTTTGTGAAGCTGACCAATGAT
>CANPWJ010000287.1 GCA_947584035.1 uncultured Acetatifactor sp.
ACAAAAAAATAAGCCATAAATGGCTTGGATAAAGGATTTTTATGATATGATGTTTAAAAGGAAGTGTCAAACGCCCGCGACAGCAAAAGGATGACCGGAACCAACACGCGTTTTCTCATTGTTTTCATAGCGATACCTCCCAGATTCTGCGGTGAATTGCCTATAACAAATGATAGCATATAATGTTATACCTTAGTTTTTTCAAAAATTCCAGGAAATAACTTTTCTTTTTTTTCAAAATACTGTAAAATAAGCAGAGTGTAACAGACGAAAAGTCCATCGCAAGAGGAGTCTTTATAGAAAACAGGAAGGAGACATGTGGCAATGTCCGATAATAACGGGAAGAAAAAGAGCGGAAAACAGGCCGGATCGGAGCAAAAGCAAGAAAAAGTGATCACAAGATATGATCGGAAAGTGCAGAAGCGGAAGGAGCAGAAGGAGCGGGAAAAGCGCAGACAGAAGCTCCAGACAGCGGCCGGCGTGGTGATCGTGGCGGCGCTTGTGTGTCTGGTGGCGTCCTTTCCCATCCGAAACTATCTGGCGGTACACGGCACGTATATAGAGATCGGCGGCGAGAAGATCAGCCGGGTGGAGTATGACTATAGCTTTCACTCCGTGCTGAGCAGCTTTGTCAATGAGAACAGTTATCTCCTGTCCTATCTGGGTGTGGATTTCTCCCGGGATCTGTCCGACCAGATGTACTCCGGGACGCGGACGTGGAAGGATTATTTCGACGAGATGACCGTGAACGATCTGAAGCAGGAGAAGGCGCTGCAGCGGGAGATGGAGGCCCAGGGCTTTACCTACGATACCTCGGAGGAGTATGCGGAGTACGTGGAGCGTATCCGCGCCGACGCCGCGGACGCCGGCGTGTCCGTGCGGGAGTATGTCAAGCAGCTCTACGGCGATTATGCCACCGTGGACCGGATCTCCGACTATGTCAGACAGAGTATGGCCCTGAATGCTTTTTATGAGAAGGTGAGTCAGGAGAAGGCACCCTCGGAGGAGGAGATAGAGGCTTATTATCAGGAAAATAAGGACGCCTATGATGAGGTGGATTACCGGATGCTCACCTTCTACGCCGAGCTTCCCACCGAGCCTACGGAGCTGGCAGACCCCGTGACGGAGCCGTCCGCGGAGGAGAGCGCCACCGAAGCCGCCCAGGGAGAGGACGCGGAGGAGGAAGCCTATGTTCCCTCCCAGGCGGAGATCGACAAGGCCATGGCGGACGCCAAAGCGCTGGCGGATGCGGCGGAGACAACCGTGGGAACGGAGGGGACCCTGAATGAGGGGGTAACCCAGGCCCAGACCGTGGCGGCAGTCAGCGCGTGGCTGTTTGACGCGTCCCGCAAGAAAGGCGACACGACTGTCATAGAGGATACGGTGAACCAGTGTTATTATGCGATGGAGTTTGAAAATCGTTATCTGGATCAGACCCCTTCGGCGGATCTTCGCGTCCTGATCACGGAGAGCGAGGACGGGCAGGCCCTTCTGGACGGCTGGAAGTCGGGGGAGGCTACGGAGGAAAGCTTCGCGCAGCTCTGCCGGGAGCACAGCGAGGATACCAGCACCGCGGAGAACGGCGGCCTGTATGAGGGGCTGGCGGATAACGGCATGGACGAGGCATTGTCCTCCTGGATCTACGACAGCGCGAGGAAGCCGGGAGACACCACCGTGATCGTGCCGGAGGACGGGACCACCTATGTATTTTACTACATTGGGGCCAATGACGCCGAATATCAGCTGCGGATCCGGGACATCCTGCTCTCCCAGACGCTGCAGGAATATGTGGCCGGGCTGACGGAGACGATGGAGGTGTCCGATCCCAAACATCATCTGAACTATCTGTATGTGGAGGAGCCCCAGGAGACGGCGTCTGCCGGGGAGACATCCACGGAAGGGGCACCCGCTGGGGAGACGCTCTCCGGGGAGGAAACCGCCGGGGAGACATCTGCTGAGGAGGAGTCTGCCGGAGAGGAGTCCACTGGAGAGGCATCCGTCGGAGAAACGGCACCTGAGGAGACGCCCGCCGGAGGAGTTGCGGGACAATAAGCTTTTTTATAGAAAAGACAAACGATGCGGGCGGGGGAATGTGATCCTTGCCCGCTGACTGTTTCCCATGGCGGTTTCCCCGCCTGGCCTGGGATCCGCGCAGCCGCGCCTGGCGCTCCGTAAACGCTTTAAACTTTAAAATGGAGAGTTGCGTTGCCTGCCCTGTGGCGGGAACGTATTCCGGAATGGAGGTTAATATGAGAATCAGCAGTATGAGCCAGCAGGAAAAAGTAGCCTATATGCAGAGTGAGCCGATCCCGCATCTGATCTGTCAGATGGCGGTGCCCACGATCATCAGTATGCTGGTCACCTCCTTCTACAATATGGCGGACACCTTTTTCGTGGGCCAGATCAACACCCAGGCGACCGCGGCGGTGGGCGTGGTCTTTTATCTGTTCTGCCATTCCGACCGAAAAAAGGACACGGGAGCTATCCTGCTGGGCTTCGCCACGCTGATGTTCGGCATGG